>JAITNO010000161.1 GCA_031290405.1 Spirochaetaceae bacterium | reverse complement strand
CGCGCCCCCCTCCTCCCCTCTTCCTCTTTACTAAAACAAAGCCGAAAGCTGGGGAACGCAGAGTTCAACCTTAAAGCCTATTGCTGGGGGCATAGCCCCGTAGGGCGCAAGAAGCGCCTGTGGCGCTGGCTCCGCCCTTGACAAAATGAAGGGGGGCTGGCATGGTGGAGGGAGGTTTTCAGGGCGGGGTGAGCTGGGTGCGGAGTCCGGCAATTCCCGACCGGCGGTATAGCCCGCGAGTTTGAGGCGTGTGCGCTTCGGATTGAACCGGTGGGATTCCGGCGCCGACGGTATAGTCCGGATGAAAGAAAATTGCGGCGGCTTCTTGGTTGAAGGCCTGCGCGTTTTGTTTCGTGGTTGAGCGCCCTTGGGGTTTCCCCCAAGGGTTTTTTGTTGGGCGGAAGGAATGAGCATGGAAGGGTCTGTTGAGTATATGAAGCTTGCTTTTCGGGCGGCGCGGCGCGGCGCGGGGAAGACTTCGCCGAACCCGATGGTGGGCGCGGCGATTGTCCGCGACGGGCGTGTGCTTGGCTCTGGCTGGCACCGCGGCTGCGGGGGGCTGCACGCTGAGGCGGAGGCTGTCCGCGCGGCGCGGGCGGCGGGGGAAGCGACGGCGGGGGCCGACCTTTACTGCACGCTTGAGCCGTGCTGCTGGTCGGGGCCGGATAAGAAGCAGCCGCCGTGCACGGGTTTGATTGTTGAGTGCGGCATCAGGCGGGTGTTCGTGGCGAACCTCGACCCGCATCCTAAGGTGAGCGGGCGGGGCGTCGAGGCGTTGCGCGCGGCGGGGATTGCGGTCGAGGCTGGATTGAGGGCGGATGAGGGCGAGGAGCTTAACCGCGGCTTCTTTGCGTATCAGCGCACGGGGCTTCCGTTCGTCCATGTAAAGATCGCCCAGACGCTCGATGGGCGCATTGCGGCGGAATCGGGCGACGCCCGCTGGATTACCGACGAGAGGGCGCGGCGGGAGGTTCACCGGCTGCGGGCGTTCTACGACGCGGTTCTTGTGGGGCGGGGCACGATTCTGGCCGACGACCCTGAGCTTACGGTGCGGCTTGTGCGGGGGCGCAACCCCTTCCGCGCGGTCCTCGATTCGCGTCTTTCGCTGCCGGATTCGGCGAGGGTTCTGAATGACGGGGGGCGAGACAAAACGATTCTGCTCTGCGCGGCGGACGCCTGCGGGGAGCGGATTCAGGCGCTGCGGCTGCGGGGTGTGCGGGTGATGCCGGTTGAGGGGGGTCTGCGGGAGGCGCTTGCGGCGCTGGGCGGCTTGGGCATACGCTCGGTGTTGGTGGAGGGGGGATCGCGCGTGTTCAGCTCGTTTGTGCGTGAGGGCCTTTGGGACAGGCTGTCGGTGTTTGTGGCGCCTGTGGTACTGGGCGGCGGCGTGGGCGCCGTCTCGGGGTTTTCGCCGCAGAGGGTGGCCGACGGGATGCGCTTGAAGGATGTGCGGATTCGGCGGCTGGGCGACCAGGCGGTGATAGAGGGAGAAAGAGATGTTTACGGGCATAGTTGAAGAGGTGGGCGAGGTGGTCTCGCTTGAAAGGGAGACGGGGCGGGCGCGGCTTTTGGTGAGGGCGGCGAAGGCGCTGGAGGGCGCATCGCTGGGCGACTCGATAAGCATAAACGGGGCGTGCCAGACGGTGGCGGCGATCTCCGGCGGCGCGTTTTCCGTATGGACGCTTGCCGAGAGCCTCAAGAAGACCACGCTGGGCGGCCTGCGCTCAGGCGACGCGGTGAACCTGGAGCGCGCGCTGCGCGTGGACGGGCGGCTGGGCGGGCACATCGTGCAGGGGCACGTCAACGCCGCCGTGCCGATACGCTCGCTGCGTTCCGGCGGCGGGAACGTCTACCTGTCGGTGGAAATCCCCCCCGAGCTCCGCCGCTACTGCGTGAGGGAAGGCTCGGTGGCCCTCGACGGCGCAAGCCTGACCATCGCCGATTTTGCAGACGGCCTCGTATCCGTCAACATCATCCCGGCGACCTTCGAGGGCACGGCGCTCAAAACAAAGCGCGCCGGCGATTATATGAACCTCGAAGTCGACATCCTTGCGCGCTACGTCGAAAGCCTCCTGTCAGGCGGCGGCGCCTCAGGCGCCTTCAGCCTTGCCTTGGGTAAGGAAAGGGCGTTCAGCGCCACAGACAACGGTTTGAACGTCGACCAGGGACTAAGCGCCGAGCGGCTCACGGAGCTGGGGTTTTAAGAATGGGGAATGATAAATGTGCAATTTTGCAATAGGATAATAGCATGAGAGTGTATTTAGACAATTGTTGTTTTAACCGGCCCTATGATGATCAGAGCACTATCATAAACCGTGTGGAGACGGAGGCGAAGCTCCTTATCCAGTATATGATAAAAAGCGGCGCCTTGGAGCTTGTCTGGTCAGAGGTGTTGGGTTATGAAAACAATGATAATCCCTTTGATATGCGCCGCGAAAAGATTGCGGAATGGGAGGGTTTGGCATCGGTGACGGTGGCAATGACCGATGAAATCCTGGCCAATGCCGGTCGGTATATGGCTTTGAAGTTGAAGCCAAAAGATGCCTCGCATATCGCCTGTGCGGTGGCCGCCCATGCGGATTATTTTATCACGGTGGATAGAAAGATACTCAACAAACCCGTTCACGATATACCGGTAATCAACCCGATAGATTTTTTGAGGAGGCTGCAAGATGTTGACTGATGCGGCGCTTAAACACAAAGGCATGGATACTTTAACCAAAACCCTGGGCATGGTGGAAGCAGAACGATTTATTACGCTGATATTGCGTGAACCTTTCGATTATACCGAGTGGCAGCGCGGCTTGTACGAGGGCGTTTCCCTAGACGAGTTTTACGCCAATGTCCAACAATTTCGCGCAACCAAAAAGGAGCCCCGCCCATGAATTGGCAGCGCGGATGCACAAGGGAAGAGCATTACCATGGCAGATAGTGACTTTAGCGTAAACAAACTCATACTGGGGGATAATCTTGAAATCCTCAAAGGAATGGAAAGTGAAAGCGTAGACCTCATCTACCTGGACCCGCCCTTTTTCTCGAACCGCAACTACGAGGTGATTTGGGGCGACGAAGCGGAGAAGCGCAGTTTCATTGACCGCTGGTCGGGCGGCATTGACCAGTATGTCGCGTGGCTCTACGAACGGGTGGAGCAGATGCACCGCGTATTAAAGCCGACGGGCAGCCTCTACCTGCACTGCGACTGGCACGC
>JAITNO010000133.1 GCA_031290405.1 Spirochaetaceae bacterium | reverse complement strand
GGCGCCCCTTCCTCGACGCGGAATCTCCGTTTGCGCTCAGGTTTGACGTGCCGCCCCCGTCCGTCTTTTCACCCGTCCTGCCCTTCCCGCTGTCGCCGGAAGTTCTCGTCGTCGACGGCGCCGTCGAGGGTGGGTTTCCCGCTTCCGACGTTGTTTCGCCGGCGATCCTTGCGGGAACGGTCCGCGCGGTGCACGACATGCTTGCATCTCCTGAGCGCGGCACGGCGTGGAGGGGCGTGTTCGGCGCCTTCCACGCCGGTTCGCCGTGGCAGCGGCGGGGGATCTATCTGTTCCATGGGGGAGACGATGCGGCCCACGCGGCGTTGCGCGCCCGCTTCCTTGAATCAGGCTTCCTCCTGCCCCCCGACCGGGGCGACCCGCTCATCTTGCCCGGCGAACTGTCCCGCGGCGAGGAGGCAAAACTCGCTCTGCTGCTACGGTGCGGCCCAAGCCCAGCGCCGTAGACCAAAGATATTGACAAAGGGGGGGGCTTTCGTCAGAGTGGGGTTATGTTGAAAATTAGCCGTGCGGCGTTTGTTGAGAGGGGCTTGCCCCTTGTGCTTTGTGTGTGCGTGGTCATTGCGGACCAGCTGTCGAAAGGGTTTATCGTTCGTCACTTCCCTGTGCCGGACGGCTCGGTGATTCGGGACGTTTTTAACAATGGGGTCCTGCAAATCATCCATGTTCGCAATGACGTGATAGCCTTTAGTCTTGGGTCGAGTTTGCCCGCGCTGGTACGGCCGGCGCTCTTTGTGGGGTTGCCGCTGGCGGTCCTGTTCCTCCTCGTGATTTACTATTTTAAGTCGAACGACTGGACGCGGCTTCAGCGCTGGGCCATTGCGGGCATCGTGGGCGGCGGCGTGGGGAATATTATCGATCGCATATTTCCGCCGGGGGGAAGGATTGGGGTGGTTGACTTCATCAGCGTGCGGTTTTATGGGATTTTTGGTTTTGAGCGCTGGCCTACGTTCAACGTTGCGGACAGCGCGGTGGTGGTGTGCGTGATTCTGTGGGTTGTTGCGATTTTCTGCGGCGGGGTAAAGCAGGGAAGCGATGAGTAAGATGAGCAATACGCTTGTGTTTGTTGTTGCGGCGACGGTGTTCAATATTGTGGTGTTTGTCGTGGTGTTCGCGGGGTTGATGGCGGTCTATTTGTTTGTGCTTTCGCCGTTTCTGCTTTCGGATACGGAGTTTTCGGGTCTGGCGGCGCCCTTCCTTATCATCGTTTTTGTGCTGTCGGTGGGCTTGTCGTTCTTCATCTATCGTTTTGCGGTGAATGTGTTCCTGCGGGGGGTGAACGTGGAAGAGCGGTTTGCCCCTCTTTTTGCGAGGCGGGAAGGTGCGGCGGACAGGGAGAATGCGCGGTGATTAAAGAAGCGATTGTTATGGCGGCGCGGCGGGAGAACCTCGGCCGCCTGGTTGTGGAAGAGGTGATGGACGAGATTATGATTGGCGCGGCGAGCGACATTCAGATGGCGGCGTTTTTGACGGCGATGGCGGTTAAGGGCGAAACGATTGAAGAGATTACGGCGGCGGCGGCGGGGCTGCGGAAACATTGCATCCGTCTGCTGCACGACATGGATGTGCTGGAGATTGTGGGGACGGGGGGCGACTGCTCGAATTCGTTTAACATTTCGTCGACGTCGGCGTTGGTTATATCGGCGGCGGGGATTCCAGTGGCGAAGCATGGGAACCGCGCGGCTTCGAGCAAGTCGGGGGCGGCGGATGTGTTTGAGGCGCTGGGGGTGAACATTGCGATTCCGCCGGAAAAGAGTGTGAAGATCCTCAAGGAGATTGGGCTCTGCTTCTTGTTCGCGCAGAACTATCATATATCGATGAAGTATGTTGCGCCGGTGCGAAAGGCGCTGGGCATCAGGACGATCTTTAACATTCTGGGGCCGATTGCGAATCCGGCGGGGGCGAACATGGAGCTGCTGGGGGTCTACGAAGAGGCACTGGTGGAGCCCATGGCGCGGGTTATGGCGAATCTGGGGGTAAGGAATGGGATGGTGGTCTTTGGGCAGGACGGCCTTGACGAGATTTCGATGAGCGCGCCGACGAGCGTCTGCGAGGTACGGGGGGGGGCGTTCAAATCCTATACGATTGAGCCTGAGGAGTTTGGCTTTACGCGCTGCGCGAAGAGCGATCTTGCAGGCGGCGGTCCTGAGGAAAACGCGGCGATTACGAAGGAGATTCTGGCCGGCGTTGCGGGGCCGAAGCGCGACGCGGTTGTGTTGAATTCGGCGGCGGCTATCTCCATTGCCAAGCCGGATGTTTCGCTGCCACAGGCGATTAAAATTGCCGAACGAACGATCGACTCGGGCAAGGCGAAGGCCCAGCTTGAGCGGTTTATCAGGCTTTCGTGCGAAAGTTAGGGGGGGGAAGCTGATGGGTGGGAAGATCGTCGTGTCGTTTCTAACGAAAAACGCTCACAAGTTTATCGAGGCGAGGGAGGCGCTGGCCGCCTTCCCTCACATTGCGCTTGAACAGATAGCGGCGGAGAAGCCTGAGTACAAGGACGACGAAGACGCCGACCCGATACGGAAAATTGCGGAGAGGGCGGCGGCGGAGGCGGTTCTGCGTTACGGAGTTCCGCTGGTGGCCGAAGACGCAGGTATCTTCTTTAACGCGTATCCGGGTTTTCCCGGGCTCAATACGAAATGGCTGATGAAGAGGATAGGATACGAGGGCGTCTTCCGGTTGCTTGCGGGGAAAGACCGCGCGGCGTATTTTCGCTCGGCGTTGGCGTTTCGCACTCCGCAGGGCACGGGGGCATTCTTCGAGGGGCGCCTTGAGGGCCGCATCGCGGAACGCGTCGAAGGAGAGGCCGCGGACTGCATGGATTACGACCGCATATTCATCCCTGCGGGCGCGGAGCGCCCCTTTTCGCTGATGATGGACGAAAAGATGCGGATGAGTCACAGGAAAATGGCCTTCCACAAGCTTGGGGTGTTCCTGTCGGCGCGCGCAGATGGCTGACCTTCGCGAAAGGTGGGCTCCGCGTCGCCCAGCGTGGCGCAGGGCTCCGCCGCCTGGCGAAACTTATGGCCTTTGACGCACCCGATGGCGTCTTCCATCGGCGGATCTTCCAACGTTGCTTAGTTGATTTCCTCG
>JAITNO010000121.1 GCA_031290405.1 Spirochaetaceae bacterium | reverse complement strand
GGACAGGTTGAAAATGGGAATGACATGGTTTTCCACGTTGTCGGAGACGCAGCCGGCGCCGGGCGGTGGCGATCAAACCAACGCCTTCGCGTGGGGCGTGCCGGAGGACAAGGTGATGGTTCTGGGGCCGCTGAACGACAGGTGCGCCGTGTCGCTGGCGAAGGTGGACGACCCCGAGACGAACACGAAGGTTACGCGGGCGGAGTGCAGGGTTCTTTTTATTGAGCTCAAGGCTCTGATGGAGGACCTTCACACCTACTTTTACGTGAAGGATTTCCCGGTGGAGGCGCTGGCGCGGCTCGGGCTGCTTCCGCGCAAAAAGCCGGGCGGCCCGCCTAAGCCGGACCCGACGGACCACGTGGAGTGCCGCGTGGAATACGACCCGACGGCCGACGTAATCTACCTGCACTACAAGCGGATTGGCGTCAAGAGCACGAGCAAGGGCAAAAACCACGGCGTGGAAGTGCTCAGCGTCGTGCTGCCGCTGGACGCGCCGGCCCCCGTCGACGACGACGACTTTACGCACAGCGACATCGACACGGCGAATCCGTTCCCGATGAGGTTCAAACCCCACCAAGCGGGGATGCGCGTCTGGTTCAAACTGCGCTGGGAAAACGGTACGGGCGGCAAGGGCGAGTGGAGCGTGCTCTACTCGGCGATTGTCCCGTAGGGGGGCAACGAAGTGCGCGCGTAGGGGGGGGCTCCCCCGCTTGGGGGGTAGCGCAAGACCGCGCAGCGGGCTGGCGCTCAGGGGCGCGCGCCCCCCTCCTCCCCTCTTCTCTTCTCTGTGAAAATAAAGCCGAAAGCTGGGGGGGGTGGCTTGCGGCTCCAAGGCGTATCGCTGGGGGCGTGGCCCCGTAGGGCGCAAGAAGCGCCTGTGGCGCCCGTAGGGCGCAACAAAAAATTAAAGGTAGGCGGAGAGGCGGCGGTAGGCCGTGTTGACGATGTTTTTCGCGTCCAGGTCGGTCTCTTCGTCCAGCTCGTCAATCAGGCTTTCGAGCGAGGAGAGGCTCTCGTTCAACGCATTGTGGAAGCCGCGCAGACAGCGGACGCGGTATGCGCCTCCGCCGTTTGTCGTCAGGCAGATGAAGCCGAGTTCCTTCTTTTCTTTTTTGAGGATTGCCGGGCAGAGCACGGTGGGCAGGACGTTCAAGAGGGCGTGCAGATTCGCCGCGGTGTATTCCTTTTTGGCGGCGATGCGACCGAGCGCGCCGTCGATGTCCAGCGTCGGGGCGATGGCCAAAATCAGGTTGAGCTTTTCGCCGTCAAGCAGCGTGTAGCCGTCTTGCAACAGGATGACGCCTTGCAGTCCCTTGTAGAGGGCCTCGCCCGCGCTTGAAGCGACGCTCGAGAAACGCTCCCAGGGGAGGCGGACGATCTTCTTGCCTTTAAGCGTGGCGATCTCAAACACCTCCGAGCCTATCTTGATGTTGTTGGTCCAGTTTCGTTCGACCTTGACGGGCCGTTGCGCCTTTCCGCCTCTGCCTTTGGCGCCGCCGAGCCTGCCTATCAGGTTCCCGCCGATCTTTTCGAGCGCGGCGGGCGACAGCGGCGACACGGAGGAGGCATACATGCGCGCGGTGCGGATGATCTCTCCCGCGACGATGTATTCGGGGTCCATCTTGAACATCACGGAGCCTGGATGTATCAGGATGTGGTCGGCGGTGAGGCTGCGGTAGAGTTCTTTTGTCTGTCGGACGCAGACGAATTGTATGAGCCCGCGCGAAACGGCGGTGAGGTAGTCCTCGACGCTGCCGCCTGAAAGGATGGGGACGCCGATCTCCGAGACGATGAGCTCAAGCTGTTCGACGACGTTGGCGATTTCGCCCATGGCGCGCTCGTCGAGGTAGTATTTTTCGCAAAAATGGGCCTTGATGTGCGCCGTTTTGTAGGCGTTGTAGAGCTTGAGGTAGCTCACGAAGTCGCCGTCTTTGTCGCGGAAGCTGTGGTGGGCGCGGCGGGCGTCGGTTTCTTCGCCGGGGGGCAGCACGTAGGGGCTGGAGGTCGACAGGAACGCGGCGGCGATGATGGTTTCCTGGGTTACGTTGGGATAGTTGAGGATTGCTTCGACGATGATGCGCGATTGGCGCGGCGAAAGGGGGAAGCGGGTCATCATTGTGCCGATTTTCGACAGGCTGTTGTCCGGCTCCAGCGCCCCAAGCAGGTTGAGCGTCTCGACGGCGGAGATGAGGCCCTCGCGGGCGGGCGGAGAGATGAAGTCGAAGTCTTCAAACGCGCTGATGCCGAGGTCGGCCATCTCGAGGACGACTTCGGAGAGGTCGGTGCGGTAGATCTCTTCGGTGGTGAAGAGGGGCCGGTTTTCAAAGTCTTTCCGCGCATAGAGGCGGTAGCAACTGCCTTCCTGCGTGCGGCCGGCCCGGCCCTTCCGCTGATTGGCGGAGGCTTTGGAGATGGGGCCTTCGACGAGGCTGGAGGTGAAGTTCCGGGGGCTGTAGAAGTTGAGCTTGGACAAGCCCGAATCGATGACGGCCGTTACGCCGTCGATGGTGACGGAGGTCTCGGCGATGTTCGTGGCGATGACGACTTTGGTCTTGCCCCAGGGGGCTTTTTCAAAGACGCGCTCCTGTTCGTCCTTGCCGAGCCGGCCGTAAAGGGGGACGAGGTGGAGTTTTTTGCCGAAGGGCGCGGTGGCGAGCCGCGTCATGCAGTCTTTGATGACTTTTTCGCCGGGCAAGAAGATGAGGATGTCGCCGCCGCGCTTCTCGCGTAAAAACCGCTCGCTGATGCCGAGGATTCTTTGGAGGAGCAGCTCTCCGGCGGCGTCGCGGGACGAGACTGCCGGCGGGGGGTCGTAGACGAGGGTAACGGGGTAGGTTACGGCGTCGATGCGGACGATGGGGCACTCTGAAAAGTATTCTGAAAAGACTTGCGCGTTGATGGTTGCCGACGAGACTATGACTTTGAAGTCTCGCCTTGTCTCGATGATCCGCTTGACTAAGCCCAGGATGAAGTCAATGGTGAGGCTCCGCTCGTGCGCTTCGTCGACGATGAGGCAGTCATACTTTGAAAGCCAGGGGTCGAGCTTCATCTCCTGGAGGAGGATGCCGTCGGTCATGATTTTGATCTTGGTGCTGTGGTCGGTTAAGTCGGCGAACCGCATTTTATAGCCGACGAGGCCGGGGAACTTGGTGCCGAGCTGGCGGGCGAGGAATTCGCTTACCGAGAGGGCGGCGATGCGGCGGGGCTGAGTTACGCCGATCATGCCGTTCTTCGCAAGGCCGGCGTCGTAGAGGATGACGGGGAGCTGGGTCGTCTTGCCGGAGCCGGTGGGGCTTTCGACGACGACGACCTGGCTTTCGGCAAGGGCTTTTAAGATTAAATCTTTATGTCTGTATACGGGGAGTTCGGTGAAATTCATTGTGCAGGCACGGGCCTAGGCCTGCCCCGCAGAACCGAGCACATTCCGGTTTTTTTCGGCGTACATGGCCTTGAGTTCCGCGCGCGCGGGACCGAGGTATTTACGCGGGTCGAATTCTTCGGGTTTGTCGTGAAAGACCTTGCGGATGAGCGCGGTCATCGCGAGGCGCCCGTCGCTGTCGATGTTGATTTTGCAGACGGCGCTCTTTGCCGCTTTGCG
>JAITNO010000035.1 GCA_031290405.1 Spirochaetaceae bacterium | reverse complement strand
TGCGCGTCCTATGGCGCGGATGTAGGGGTCGCGCATGACGGCGAGGATGACGGCGGCGCTGGCGGCGTAGATGGCGAGGGTTGCGATGAGCGGCGCGGCGTGGGCGATGAGGCGGTTGTGGGGGCCGAGGCGCGCGGCGCTGGCGGCGATGGTTGGCGAGAGGATGGCGGTGGGGATGGCGGCGGCGAGGGCGGCGGCGGCGACGACGGCGGTGCGGCGCCCTGCGCGGCGAAGGTGGGGGCCGATGGGGATGTGCGCGGCGCGGCGGAGGCTTGCGATGAGGATGGCGGTGTTGACGGCGCTGGCGATGCTAAGGGCGAGGGCTATGCCGCGGCCTTGCATGATGGGGGTAAGGACGATGGCGAGGGCGATGTTGACGGCGATGGAGGCGATGCCGGCGACGGTTGGGGTGGCGGTGTTGCTCCGGGCGTAGAAGGCTGGGGCGAGGATGCGGTTGAGGGCGATGAAATAGAGGCCGACGATGTGGCAACGAAAGACGCTTGTGGTGAGGGCGACGGAGTGTTCGTCGAAGCTGCGGGTCTGGAAGAGGAGGCGGACGACGGTCTCGCCCTGGATGAGGGCGTAGACGGTGGCGGGTATGGTGAGGAGCGCGATGATGTTGGCGCCGTGGATGAGGTTCCGGGTGTAGGCGTCCCAGTTGCGGCGGCTGGCGTCTTCGGAGAGGGTGGGGAGGAGGATGGTGCCTATCGTAACGGCGAAGACGCCTAAGATGAGTTCCTGGAGGCGCAGGGAATACTGAAGGCTGGAGACGATGCCGACGCCGGCGCGGCTGGCGAGGGCGGTGGAGACGAGGTCGTTGACTTGATAGGCGGCCATGCCGAGGATGGTCGGCGCGATGAGGCGGCCCGCTTTGCGGGCGCCGGGGTTTTTGAGGGCGCGCGCGAGGGGCCGAAACGCAAGTCTGACGCCTTTTTTAAGGATGATGGGGAGTTGTATGGCGGCTTCGAGGAGGCCGCCTATGAAGACGCCGGCGGCGAGGGCGCGCGCGGGGTTTTCCATGTGCGGGCTCAGGAGCCAGGCGGCGCCGATGACGGCGATGTTGAGCGCGATGGGGGCTAAGGCGGAGGGGACGAAGGAGCCTTCACTGTTGAGGATGCCCTGGAAGAAGGCTGCGACGGAGATGAAGAGGAGGTAGGGGAACATGATGCGGGTAAGGAGGATGCCTTCGTCGATGTTCTGGAGTTTGAAGAGGGGGATGAGGATGGGGGAGGAAAGTATGCCGAGGCAGACGGCGACGGAGGCGGCGAAGGCGACGATGGTCCAGAAGGAGTTGAGGAACTCTTGCGTTTCGCTTGCGTTGCCGGCGACGTGATGCTCTTTGAGCGTGGGGATGAAGGCGACGGCGACGGAGCCTTCGGCGAAGAGGCGGCGGAAGAGGTTGGGGAGCATGAAGGCGACGGTGAAGGCGTCGGAGAGGGCCCCCGTGCCCAGGAGGGCGGCCTTGGTCATCTCGCGGAGGAGGCCTAAGACGCGGGAGGACAGGGTGAGGACGGACAGTGCGGCGCCGGCTCTAAGGAGGGTGCGGGGTGTGGGCATCTAGGGGTCGGCGTCTCTGGGGCGGATGGGGATGCCCTGCGCGGCGGCATAGCGTTTGATTTCGCCGACGGTGGTTGTGCCGTAGTGGAGGAGGCTCGCGACGAGGGCGGCGTCGGCGAGTCTGGCGGCCTGGGCGATGTGCTCGAGACTGCCCGCCCCGCCTGAGGCGATGACCGGCACGTTGACGGCGGCCAGGACTGCGGCGCAGAGGGCAAGGTCGTAGCCGGCGCCGCCGCCGTCGGCGTCGATGGAGTTGAGGAGTATCTCTCCGGCGCCGAGGGCCGCGCCGCGCTCAGCCCACCGCACGGCGTCCAGGCCGGTGTCGACGCGCCCCCCCTTCGAGAAGGCGTGCCAGACGGGGCTGCCGTCCGCCCCCTCCCCGACGCGCTTGGCGTCTATGGAGAGGACGACGCACTGGGCGCCGAAGCGGGCGGCCATCTCGGAGAGGAGCTCGGGGCGCTCGAGGGCGGCGCTGCACACGGAAACCTTGTCCGCGCCGGCGTTCATGGCGAGGCGCATATCCTCGACGCTGCGGACGCCGCCGCCGACGGACAGCGGAATAAAGACTTCGGCGGCAACCTGCCGCACGGCCTCGAGCAGCGTCGCGCGGCTCTTCCACGTGGCCCCGATGTCGAGGAAGCTGAGTTCGTCGGCGCCTTGCTCGTTGTAACGGCGGGCAAGGAGGACGGGGTCGCCGGCGTCGACGAGGCCGGCGAAGGCTACGCCTTTTACGACGCGGCCGTCGTCGACGTCCAGGCATGGAATGATGCGTTTTGCTAACATGGCAGTGGGGGGCATTCTACCGGCAAAGCGAGCGCTTGGTCTACAGAGTGAAGGATGCGGGGGGCAACGCCCCCCCACCCCCAACTAGAGACCCAAAACGGGGGAGCGCAACCCTCAAACACAAGGCGCATTGCTCAGGGCGCAGCGCCGTAGGCCGCTGCAAAAAAACCTCCCAGACCCACCACTCGCCTGGAGGCCTTCACGGGGGACAGTCGGCGTGGCCAGCTTGCGACGGCAATTCAAGGGGCGCCCTTGACAGCGCTCAGGCGCACATGGTATCGTGCCGCCATGCTTCGCGGACGCAGTTTAATAGGACCTCGGGATTTTACCTTGGAAGAGCTGGACGATCTGTTCACACTGACGGAAAAGATTGAACGGGATGCGTCCTTTTTAAGGGAATCGTGCAGGGGGAAACTCCTTGCAAGTTTGTTTTTTGAACCGAGCACGCGGACGCGGCTTTCGTTCGAAGCCGCGATGCTCCGCCTGGGCGGTTCCTGCCTGGGCTTCGCCGAGCCGTCGTCGTCGTCGGCGGCGAAAGGTGAAAGCCTCGCCGACACCATCCGCGTCGTGTCGTCCTACTGCGACCTTATTGTTATGCGCAATCCCAAGGAAGGCGCCGCGTTGCTTGCCGCACAGTATTCCCTCGTCCCCGTCGTCAACGCGGGCGACGGCGGACACCATCATCCGACGCAGACGCTCACCGACCTTGGGACCATCAGGCGTTTAATCGGCGGCTTCGACGGCATCACCGTCGGGTTTTGCGGCGACCTTAAATTCGGACGCACCGTCCATTCCCTTGCCGAAGCGCTTGGACGCTATCGGGACGTAACGCTCTTTTTTATTTCACCGCGCGAGCTTGGCGTTCCGTCGTACATCGCCGCTGCATTGAAAAACAACAATGTCCGCTATGCTGAAACGGACCGTCTTGAAAAGGTAATAGGCGAGCTTGACGTGTTGTACATGACCCGCGTTCAGCGTGAGCGTTTCCTTAACGAAGAAGAATACCTGCGCTTAAAAGATTCATACATCCTTACGGCGGAAAAAATGAAACAGGCGAGAAAGCGCATGATAGTCCTTCACCCCCTCCCCCGTGTAAACGAAATCGACGTTGAGATTGATTCGGATCCCCGCGCCGCATACTTCAAACAAGCTGAACATGGAATGTATGTGCGGATGGCGCTTATAGCGTCAATTTTAGGATGTTTTTGAGGCATACCGTGGTTACACTCGACAGCGCCATAGAAAATGAGTTAAAGAACAATGTCGGTTACGACGGACATCTGTCGGCGTCCGCGACAAAAAACGCCGACGCCGTAAGGTTTTCCGCAGACGACGCCGATATAAGGCCCCCCTTTTTCCATGATACCGACAGAATCATACATTCAAAGGCGTATACGCGCTATATTGACAAGACGCAAGCTTTCTATTTGTGCGAGAACGACCACTTAACGCACCGTGTGCTGCACGTTCAGCTTGTCTCAAAGATAGCCAGGACGATTGGAAGGGCGCTCCGCTTGAACGAAGATTTGATTGAAGCAATAGCACTGGGGCATGACGTCGGGCACACGCCGTTTGGCCATACCGGCGAAAGATTTGTGTCGGCGTTCTGTAAAGAAAACAAGGTAGGATGTTTTTGCCATAACGCACAGAGCTTTAGACAGTTTCATAACATTGAAAAAAAATCAAAAGGGTTAAACCTTTGCGTTCAGGTGTTGGACGGCATACTTTGCCATAACGGGGAGATGGTCTGTCAGGAATATAAAAACAATAAAGACAAAACAAAAGAGCTTGTCCTTGATGAATATCATAAAAGCCTTGAAGATGAAGATGCGTCAAAAAAAACCATTCCCATGACGATGGAAGGATGCGTTGTTCGAATTTCCGACATTATCGCGTATATCGGCAGAGACATTGAAGATGCGATAATAGTTGAACTGATAAAACGATACGATATACCGAAAGACATTACCGATGTGCTGGGAAACAACAATAAGGACATTGTAAATTATCTGATTCTTGACATTATCAACCATAGCTACAACAAGGATTCGATTTCGTTTTCCGTCGAAGTGTATGACGCGCTTAGAAAATTAAAAGTGTGGAACTTTCACAATATATACAACAATCCGCTCAAGACAACGCAGGACGGCAAGATTGAAACCATGTTTAAGACAGTGTTATATGCCTTGCTTGAAGGCAAGCTGCCTGAAAAAATAAAACGTTACTATGACGACTGGCTCAACAACGAACGAAGCTATGATTACATACACAATAATAAAGAAGCCCGAAAGGTCGCAGACTATGTTTCCGGCATGACCGACGACTTTTTACTGTCCGTGTATACCGATATAACCATCCCAAAATCATTCGGCATGAGCTTTGGATAGTTTCAAGGGAGTTAACCGGGGTGCGTATTGACTGGACTTGTTTGCTAACTGGGGGCAGGCAAGGCTATGTATTCACTGATCAATTCAAAAAGGAGCATGGGGGAAAGCCGCCAGCTCAACAGCCGCCGTCCCCCTTGATAAAAAAAACTTACCTAGATAGAGTGTTGTTCAAGATTTATGTTATACCGATGAAGCGCTTAGGTATTTCGTGCGACATACGAGGCTCTTAGCCGTCAGTCATGCGGGTGTTGCAATCGCCGTTTGAATTCGGGCTATAATCAGAGGAAAAGGAGGCGTTCCCGGTGCCAGAGACCAACACCGCCGAAATCGGCTTTGAGAAACAAATATGGGACGCCGCCTGCATCCTCCGCGGCAATATGGACGCCGCCGAGTATAAGCACATTGTCCTGGGGCTTATCTTCCTCAAGTATATTTCGGATACGTTTGAGGGGCGGCATCAGGCGCTCAAGGCCGAAGGGGACGGGTTCGAGGAAGACCGGGACGCTTATGTAATGGAAAATATTTTCTATGTGCCCGCCTCTGCCCGCTGGATGGTGATAGCGGCAAAAGCCCATACCCCCGAAATCGGCAAAGTCATTGATGAAGCAATGCTTGCCATTGAAAAAGAGAACAAAAAACTTAAAGGCGTTCTTCCCAAAACCTTTGCCCGGCCCGAACTTGATAAACGCCGTCTGGGGGATGTGGTGGATATTTTTACGAACATCACCCTCAAGAAACACGGCGACAGCGCGGACCTTCGTCCGATGGACATTCTGGGGCGCGCTTACGAGTACTGCCTCGGCAAGTTTGCCGAACAGGATGGCAAACTCGCCGGCGAATTCTACACCCCTGCCTGCGTCGTGCGGACATTGGTCGAAGTCTTGCAGCCATTTAATGGGCGGGTCTACGACCCCTGTTGCGGTTCAGGCGGAATGTTCGTGCAATCGGCGCAGTTTGTTGAGCATCATCAGGGCAACATCAACAATCTTTCGATATTCGGGCAGGACTCAAACCCTACCACATGGAAACTGTGCCAGATGAACCTTGCCATCCGGGGCATCGAAGCAAACCTCGGCGAAGCCGCCGCCGATACCTTTTTCAACGATCTGCACCCTACACTCAAAGCGGATTACATTATGGCAAATCCGCCGTTTAATCTTTCCGACTGGGGCGCTGATAAACTGCAAACCGACGTGCGCTGGAAGTATGGAGTTCCACCGGCGGGAAACGCAAACTTTGCATGGCTCCAGCACATGATTCATCACTTGAACGCAAAGGGGCGTATGGGTATGGTGCTTGCAAATGGTTCGCTTTCAAGCCAGTCAGGTGGTGAGGGCGCAATCCGGCAAGCCATTATTGAGGACGACTTGGTTGAAGGTATTATCGCAATGCCCGCCCAGCTTTTTTATACAACGCAAATCCCCGTGTCGCTCTGGTTTTTGAATAAACAGAAAGCGCGGAAAGGCAAAACGCTTTTTATCGACGCCCGTAATATGGGCACCATGATAAGCCGCCGTCTGCGTGAGATGACCGAGCCCGATATTGC
>JAITNO010000013.1 GCA_031290405.1 Spirochaetaceae bacterium | reverse complement strand
TTCCCATCCTGGTAAGCCATCTGCCACCTCCCGTGGGCTTCCATCAGCCCCTCCTTCGCCTCCGCCGAATGTGCGGCCAATCCGGCGGCGACCCACTCGTGTGGAGCCCCACCTGCCGTACAAAGTTGTCGAACCACAACGCGAATTCGGCGTCGGGCCTCGGAATGCAACTCATAAACTACTCCTTCGCGGCTCCTACGCCGCATTTTGATGTAAATGATCACTCTCCGGCGTCCAGCCGGAACAGATGCCCATTGAAAGCCCTCTCGGACAAGCCCGTCGTCCTCAAGGACGAACGCTTCGTACTCAAGGACGAACGCTTCGTACTCAAGGACGAACACTTCGTCCTCAAGCACGAACGCTTCGTACTCAAGGACGAGCAGAGAAATCTTGGGGCTGAGGGCGTTTTCGAGTCCCCCCCCAAGCCCCGCAAAAAACAAAAAAAGCCCCGCAAACACATCGCGGGAAAAGACACCCGCAACCCGCTCGAGGGGCCCGTAAAAGAGAAAAAAGTAAAAAATACCGGAAGAAAATGAAGAAAATGGAGAAAGATGCGAAAAAAGCCGTAAGTCAGCGCCCTTCGGCGCGCGCCCCCGCCACAGCCCGCCTGAGCCTTGAGCTTACGGGCAATCTGAGGGCTTTTCAGTACCGGTAAAGCGAATTTATCTGATTGAGTCGGTGTTATTTTTGGGCATGAAAAGGCCGTACCGTACCGTACCGTACCGTACACACGCAGATTGCTTTGTTGTCGTCTCGTCGGTTTCATGCTTTTCATTTTCAGTACGCCCTCAGCATGACAGGGCTTTTCAAAAAGGTCAAGCGCCTGCCCCGAAAAATGTGGAGGAAATTGAAAAATAAATTCAAAATGGGGGCAAAACTGCTAAACGAATGAGTAGTGAAAAAAAGGCTCCGCGAACAAGCGCGTTCGCGGAGCCTCGGGTTGCGTTCCGGCGTAACCGGCGGGTCTTTAGGCGCTCTTTAGGGCGGCCTCGTTCATGTAGGACTTGAACAGATTGATGTCGGCGCTGTCCTGCGCGCGCGCGAGTTCCTTTCCATCTTTGGAAAGGAGTATCGCGGTGGGCGTTGACATCACGGTCCATCTTTCCGCTTCGGCGAAGCCGGACTCGGTTGCGGCGTCCACTGTTTCGACGGGCAGCCCCAGCCTGGCGACGGCGGTTTTTGCCGGCGGGCAGTGGGGGCAACTGGGCCGGACGAAGAGCAACACTTTGGTTGCGTCCTCATTCACGGCGCCGGCGCCCGGCTCTGCCTTTTCCGGCTCTTGTACCGACGACGCGGCGCGTCCGGCTTGAATGGACGGCGGGGATTTCTCCACATCGTAGAGTTTCCTCTCGCCGTACTCCTCGCGCTTGCCCTTGTTCCAGTTGCGGACCGACCGATAATAGCCTACGATGCGGCTGTATACTTCGGCGGCGTTTCCCTCCACATGGGTGAGCGCTTCTTTTGCTTCCCTTAAATCTCTTTCGACATCCTCAAGGTTTCTCATTACAATACTTCTCCTAATGCAAATATATTTATGTTAATCTTTCGCGCGAATGTTTTATCCGCTCGATAGGTTTACATACGATTTTAGATGCCCCATGGGGGCGTTGCCCTAGCCTGCCTTCTTCAATATCTCCTCACGTTCGGCTTCCAGTTCGACGATGCGGCCTCTGAGTTGTTTTTCTTCTTCCGCCTTGCAGGTGGGGCAATGGAAATGTTCGCCGGCGAGGTAGCCGTGAACGGGGCATACCGAAAAGGTCGGCGAAATGGTAAAGTAAGGGATGCGGTAGTTGTTCGCCATAGCCCTTACGAGGTCGCGGCAGGCGCGCCAATCTTCGATGGCCTCGCCCAAGAAGGCGTGGAACACGGTGCCGCCGGTATAGGCGGTCTGAAGCTTTTCCTGCAAGTCGAGCGCGTCGAAAATGTCCTCGGTCTGCATGACGGGGAGCTGGGTTGAGTTCGTGTAGTAGGGATCGTCCGTCCCCGCCGCGATGATCTTTGGGTAGCGCTCCTTGTCGTGCTTGGCGAGCCGGTAGGAGGTTGACTCCGCCGGCGTCGCCTCGAGGTTGAACAGCTCGCCGGTGTCTTCCTGAAAATCGGCAAGCTTGTCCCGCATGAAGTTGAGCGTCTTGAGCGCGAAGTCCTGCCCCTTTTCGGTCGAGATGGCGCAATCGGGGCCGAGGAAGTTTAAGAGGCACTCGTTCATGCCGACAAGCCCGATGGTGTTGAAGTGATTGCCGAGCGTGCCGAGGTAGCGGCGCGTGTAGGGGAAGAGGCCCGACTCGAGGAGGCGGTTTACCGCCTTGCGCTTGATGATGAGGCTGTCGCGGGCAAGGGTCATCAGCTTTTCGAGGCGCTTGAAGAAGTCGCCTTCGTTTTTGGCAAGATACCCGATGCGCGGCATATTTATCGTAACAACGCCTATCGAGCCGGTGAGCTCGTCCGAGCCGAAGAGCCCGCCGCCGCGTTTGCGCAGCTCTCGTTTGTCAAGCTGAAGGCGGCAGCACATTGAGCGCACGTCGCCGGGGTTCAGGTCGGAGTTGACGAAATTCTGAAAGTAGGGCGTCCCGTAGCGGGCGGTCATCTCGAAGAGGAGTTGTGCGTTTTCGCTTTCCCAATCGAAATCGGCGGTTATGTTATAGGTCGGGATTGGATACTGAAAGCCGCGCCCGTCGGCGTCGCCTTGCAGCATCAGCTCGATGAAGAGGCGGTTTACCCTGTCCATTTCGGGTTTGCACTCCCCGTAGGTAAAGTCCAGTTCACGTCCGCCGACGATGGCGCGCACATCTTTAAGGTCGGCGGGCACCGTCCAGTCCAGCGTGATGTTGGTGAACGGCGCCTGGGAGCCCCAGCGGCTTGGCGTGTTGACGCCGAAGACGAAGCTCTGGAGGCACTGCTTTACCTCTTTGTCGCTGAGGTCGTCGATTTTGACGAAGGGGGCGATGTAGGTGTCGAACGAGGAGAACGCCTGCGCTCCCGCCCATTCGTTTTGCAGGCAGCCGAGGAAGTTGACCGCCTGCTGCATCAGCGTTGAAAGATGGCACGCCGGCTTTGAGGTGATCTTGTCGGAAACGCCGCCGAGGCCTTCCTTGATAAGCTGCCGCAGCGACCAGCCCGCGCAGTAGCCGGAGAACATCGACAGGTCGTGGATGTGAAAATCGGCGTTCCTGTGCGCGTCGGCGATTTCCTGCGTGTAGATGTTTTTAAGCCAATAGTTTGCCGTGATGCTCCCCGAATTGTGGAGGATGAGGCCGCCGAGCGAATAGTTGACGTTGGCATTTTCGTTGACCCGCCAATCCGACTGCTTGAGGTAGCCGTCCATCGTGCCGTCAATGTCGAGCATGAGCTTCTTCGTGTCGCGCATCGCCTCATGTCGGGCGCGGTAGAGGATGTATGCCTTTGCGACGGCGGTTTCCCCTGCCTCGATGAGGGCGTTTTCGACCAAATCCTGAATCTCTTCGATGGCGGGAATCGAGTTTTTATGCCGCGCCGCCATCATGCGCACGATCTTTTTCTCGACCGAATCGGCAATGGCCTCGATTTTTGCCTTTTCGGACACTTCGTCGAATTTTTCGGGCACACCGCCCTGGCCTCCGCCTCCATTCTGGCTCCGCACGGCGGCAAAAGCCTTGCTTATGGCCCCGCTAATTTTACTGCGGTCGTACTCTTCAATCTCTTGCGATCTTTTTACGACTTTTTCTATCATTCTTTCCTCCCAATTTATGAATTTCCTTTATAAATTCATCTAAATTTTCGTAACGTCGGCACACCGACGCAAAACGAATGTAGGCAACTTTGTCAAGTTTCCCTAGTTTTTCCAACACCATCTCGCCTATGACCTTTGTCTGGCATTCACGCTCAACCGTGCCGACCACATGGTCCTCAACCTCGTTGACCAGAAGCTCAACATCCATCTGCGAGACGGGGCGCTTCTGTATTGCCCGTTCCAGACCCACTTCAATCTTTGCGCGGTCAAAAGGCTCCCGCCTGCCATCCCGTTTAAGCACCATGAAGGGCTTTTCCTCGATGCGCTCGTAACTGGTAAACCGCGCCCCGCAACTGTTGCACTCCCGCCGCCGCCGCGTGGAACTTCCCCGCGCCAGCGTGCGCGATTCGATTACCTTGTCGTCAATGTTTCCGCAATGCGGACAACGCATACTGTTCCCCTTTAGGCAACGCTGAAAACTCATGTGCGCCAATCTTGCCGGCCTTCAGAGACACGCTGAAAACTCATGCGCGCCAATCTTGTCGGCCTCCAGAGACACGCTGAAAAACTTATGCGCGCCAATCTTGCCGGCGCCCCCAGTTAATCAGTGGCACCCTTGCTATATATAGCGCACTTTTTTTGGTTTGCCAAGCAACTACGCTAAAAGTAGTGTCGTCGTTTCTGAAAAAAATGTCAATAGAGGCAAGGGGAGGGGATGCGTCGCAAACGCAGGCGGAGTCGTTATGGGGAGAGCGGTTTCTTAAAGCGGCGGAACCCGTATTGTTCGTCCGGGGAGGATCTTGTTGGGATTGCTGATGCCGTTATACCGCGCGAGATACCTATAGAGGCGCGGATTGTCGTAAAAAGCCAGCGCAATATCCCACAAGGTGTCTCCCCAGCGGACTTTGTACAGAACGCCGCCGCGGGGAATCGTCGCCGGCACCGTATACGACAGCACCGGCGCCACGGGCTTCTTTCGCTTCGGCGGCACCGCCGGGGGCTGCGCTTTGGGGGGTTGGGGCGCCGCCGCCGGAACGGGAGCGGACGTTTTATTGGAAAGGGGCGTTTCCACAATCGGGGGGACGGACGGCGGCGGCGAATCCCGCTCAGGCGGAGCCGCCGGAGCGGGAACCGTTTCGACGGCGGTGCGCGTTGCCGCCGTCGATTGCGGCCCAACAAACGAAGCCTTGCCGTCAAAGACAAAGAACCACAGGCCCCCCGCCGCAAGAACAATAAGAAGAAAACCGACAATCAGCGCCGGCAATGATTTCTTAAGTTTAAACCCCGTCGATTTTGACGAGTCCGCGAAAATATTTTCGGCGACCATGGCGTCAAAGACCTCAAGGTCGAACTCGGGAACGCCAATATCGGCGCTCCTCTCTTTGAGGGCGCCAAGGGAAACGGCAAGGTGGGATTTTTCGCTTTCAACTGGATTTTCCAAATCCCTCGCCTCGGCGGAAACGATGCCGTTTCCGTCCGACGAAACGATCAGTTCGACTGAAGGCTCGCCTTGTTTTCTTGATTTAAGCTCCTCAACAAGGACCGTTCCGATGTATTGGGCGTCGGCCATCGACGCGGCGGCGCTCAGATAGAGGTCTATCTGGGCGCTTTGCTGTCTGTCGTGCGCGGTCGTTAAAACCAGCCGCTTCTTTGCTTTTTCATGTTCCGGCAGTATCGGGAAAAACTCCCCATTTGCCATCTTTATTCCGATGCTTGACGCCACGTTGATTGCTCCTTTGCGCGAGGGTAACCGGAAATCGGGATTGACGTCAAGCCCCCCACCCTCCCCACTCTTCCTTTTTCTGTTCACACTTGTGGGCGAGTTGCCAACGCCTGTGGGCGAGTTTATCACGCCCGTGAACAAATTGATCACGGGCGGAATCAGTTTGAAAAAGCCCTTTTCCAAACTGAAAAAGCCCTTTTCCACATTGAAAAAGCCCATTATCAAACTGGTCGCGGGCGTGAACGGCCTCCGCACGGCGGTAAAAAAACGCCCCAGGCCGCTGCAAAAAGACCGTGATGCCTCAAAACAAAACCTAGCCGAAAAG
>JAITNO010000049.1 GCA_031290405.1 Spirochaetaceae bacterium | reverse complement strand
GATGGCCTCAAAACCATTACCGCCGATAACTGTATCGGCTGGTGGTGGCACGCAGGATACGCAGTTGACTTCAAGCGAAAATAAACCTAATAGACAATATTTTGTCAAATTGCTATAATTATGGGTCTGACGGGGCGCACAGTTACTGGGCTGCCGGCTCCACGGGCTATACCGGCTCGCATGACGCTGCCGGCAGGATAGCCGCCACGCCCGACTCAAGCGATGTGGATATATGGCAAAACGGCGGCGTTTCGGCGCCTGACGGGACTTTCTTTGAAATGCATCGCGGCACGGTGTATGGCACGACCGGCGGGTCCGGCCGGGCTGGAAATACCGCCGCAACCGGGGCGTCCGTGTCTGGCGCCTTCACCATGCCCAATGGCGGCACCATAGGCAGCGCGACCGTTGGCACAGGAGGGTCGGGGAACAGCACCGACGAAACGGTACGGGCGCCGTAGGGGGAGGAGGAAGAAGAAAGTAAGAGAAGTACGAGTGAAAGCCCGCCGGTAATGCCGGCGGGCTTTTTTTATGGAGGGCGCTTGATAAAAATGAATTCATGGCCTATTATGATAGAGAACAAAGCAGGAGGTATAATTATGAGAAACTGGTTTGCGTCTAATTCTCCCGCAATCATTGCCTTAACCAGTGCCGTGCTTGTTGCGGCAATCAACAATCTCTTTATAGGAAAAAAATTCAAAAAGCTCACTTCAAACCACTTCCACGGACTGGGTGCTTATCTTCGCATCCTAAACGGCGTCCTCAAACGTCAAAAACTGATCGACGACAAGGAACTCGAAGAACTCAGCCAAAAAGCCAATGCCATCGGCACTATGTAGCAGGGGCAAGACAAGAGCTTTGCAGCGAAAGCCCGTCGGCGATGAGCCGGCGGGCTTTTTTTGCGCTTGGGCGCGGCCCGCTTGCGGGAGGCCGCCTTTTCGCCTATCATCTCGAACATGATGGAAACAATGGATTTGCCCAACGGCAGAACGCTTGATTTTTCGCGCGCGCCCCTCGTCATGGCGATTGTAAATTGCACGGAGGACTCCTTCTATGCGGGCAGCCGCAACGCCTCGGCGGAGGCCGCCGTCGAATGCGCCCTTGCCGCGGAGCGCGCCGGCGCCGCGATCGTCGACTTCGGCGCGGAATCGACCAGGCCCGGCGCCGCCTACGTCGCCGTGGACGAGGAGCTTTCTCGACTCCTCCCCGTCGTCGAAGGCTTTAGGAAGCGCTCCCGCCTTCCCGTCTCGATCGACACGCGCAAGTTCGCCGTCGCCCGCCGCGCGCTGGAAGCCGGCGCAGACATCATCAACGACGTCTCGGCCCTCGAAGATTCGCCTGAGATCGGCGCCCTCTGCGCCGAACGAGGCGCAAGTCTCGTCCTCATGCACAAGAAAGGCGTCCCGCAGGATATGCAGGACAAGCCCTACTACGACGACGTCGTCGCCGAGGTCGTCGCCTACCTCGCGGCGGCGGCAGAACGGGCACAGACGGCGGGCATTCCGGCCAGACGCATCATCCTGGATCCGGGCATAGGCTTCGGCAAGCGGCTCCAGGACAACCTCGACCTCTTGGCCCACTTCGACAAGCTCGTCGCGCTCGGCTATCCCACCCTGATGGCGCTTTCCCGCAAAGCCTTCATCGGCAAAATCACCGGACGCGACACAGACGCCCGGCTTGCCGGCACGATGGCGGCCAACGCCTACGCCCTCTTCAAGGGCGCGCACATCATCCGCGCGCACGACGTGGGCGAAGCGGTCGACCTGGCAAACGTCTTTTACGCGATACGCGGCAGGCCCTAGTCCCCCGCCGCTCCCGTCGAAAATGAAATGCCCCGCTGCAAGCAGCGGGGCATTATGTTTCCGGGCAGAGCCCGAACGCGGCAGCTCACCCGCCGCGTTCAGACCCTCTAATACATACCGTCCATGCCGCCCATGCCGCCGCCGGGCATCGCCGGAGCGTCTTTCTTTTCGGGGATGTCGGTAAGGGCGCACTCCGTGGTAAGGAGGAGCCCCGCAATGGAAGCCGCGTTCTGGAGCGCGGAACGGGTAACCTTGGCAGGATCGATGATTCCCGCTTTCACCATGTCGACCCAGTCCTCTTTTGCCGCGTCAAAGCCGATGCCCGCGGCGGCGTTTCGCGCCTTGTCCACGATGATGCCCGCGTCAAGACCGGCGTTTTCGGCAATCTGGCGCATCGGCTCCTCAAGAGCGCGCCTGACAATCGTAAAGCCGACCTTTTCATGTTCGGTAAGCCCCTTCATATCCGCCTTGTCGAGGGCGGGAATCGCCTGAATCAGAGCGAGCCCGCCGCCGGGGACGATGCCCTCTTCGATGGCGGCCCTCGTTGCGGAAAGCGCATCCTCGACGCGATGCTTCTTCTCTTTCAGTTCGACCTCAGTCGCCGCGCCGACATTGATCACGGCAACGCCGCCGGAAAGCTTGGCAAGCCGCTCCTGCAGTTTTTCCTTGTCGTACTCGGACGTCGTATCCTCAATCTGCTTCTTGATCTGGGAGATCCTTTCTTTTATCTCCTTCGCGCTGCCCGCGCCGTTGATGATCGTCGTGTTGTCCTTGTCAATCTTGATCGTCCGGGCCTTGCCGAGCGCCGAAATGTCGGTGTTTTCAAGCTTCAAGCCAAGCTCTTCGGTAATAACCTCGCCGCCGGTCAGAACGGCGATGTCCTTGAGCATCTCTTTCCTGCGGTCGCCGAAGCCGGGCGCCTTAACCGCGCTCGCGCGGAGCGTGCCGCGCAGACTGTTCAGCACGAGCGTCGAAAGCGCCTCGCCGTCCACATCCTCGGCGATGATGACAATCGGCTTGCCGCTCTGAACCACCTTTTCGAGCAACGGGAGCAAATCCTTCATCGACGAGATTTTTTTGTCGTGGATAAGAATGTAGGCATCCTCGTAGGTGCACGTCATGCCGTCGCGGTCGGTCACAAAGTACGCCGAAATATAGCCGCGGTCAAACTGCATACCCTCGACAAAATCAATCGTCGTTTCCATCGTCTTGGACTCTTCGACCGTGATGACGCCGTCTTTACCGACCTTTTCCATCGCGTCGGCGATAGTCCCGCCGATAAGCTGATCGTTATTCGCCGAAATCGACGCAACGTTGGAGATCTCGTGCTTGTCCTTAATCTCCTTCGAGTTTTGCTTGATTTCCGCGACGACGACCTCGACCGCCTTGTCGATGCCGCGCTTCAATTCGATGGGCGTCAGACCCGCGGACACAGACTCAAGCCCCTTTTTAACAAGAGCGTACGCCAAAACCGTCGCCGTCGTCGTGCCGTCGCCGGCCACATCGTTCGTCTTCGTCGCAACTTCCTTCAAGAGCTGAGCGCCCATGTTCTCGTAGGGGTCCGCAAGCTCGATCTCTTTTGCGACGGAAACCCCGTCTTTCGTTACCGTCGGAGCGCCGAACTTCTTGTCCAGCAGAACGTTCCGTCCCTTCGGTCCAAGGGTTACCTTCACCGCTTTTGAAATCTGTTCAACTCCCGCAAGAAGTTTTCTGCGGGCTTCGTCATTAAAAAGTAATTGTTTAGCCAATTTTTTCTCCTTCTTACCCACGCTCAATGCGTTTTACACTTCAGAGACGCAGGTAGCTGCATAATTTTTAATTATTCCGCCGCATCTGGCGGATTGAGGGCAATATATCAGATTCATTTTATTTTGACAAGCGCCCGCGCGCGATACCAATCGCCGGCGTCTGCATAATGCCCGCCCCCAGAATGACAAGTCGTTTTCGCATGGTTAAGTATCGGTAGAAACAAGGCCCCGCCCACAAAAGAACAAAGAGAAGAAGAAGAGGAAGAGGGGCGCACCCCCTCCGCGCCGCAGGCGCGGAGGGGTCGGGCTTTGCGCGGTTCCGCTGCGCTCCATTCCCGCCTGCGGCGGGAACGCTCCGCGCCGCTCCAATCCCTTGCGCGGAAGAGAGCTAGGGGCGCCGCCCCTATACCCCGCTGGGAGGCCTGAGGCCTCCCAGACCCACCCGTAGCCTGGCGTCCTTCACAGTCGGAGTCCCCCCCGTAAAAAAAAGCTTGACACGCTCGAAAAGCCATGCGATAATGGAAGCATGATGAGCATAAACCGTATTACCTTAACTATTGACTCTCGCGCGCGCGCGAGGGGACGATGGGCCGAACGTACGTACGACCGTACGAACGTACGAACGTACGAACGTACGAACGTACGAACGTACGAACGTACGAACGCGATTATACTGGGCTAGAAAACACTGTCAAGCCCCTTCGCGGGACGCTGTGCCGAAAGGCGATAAATCACGGCTTTTTTCCTCCT
>JAITNO010000104.1 GCA_031290405.1 Spirochaetaceae bacterium | reverse complement strand
ACGCTGCTGGCCTCGGGGTATCGGAAGGCGAAGATGACGACGGAGGCGGGCTCGAGCCGCTTTTCCCTGCTGATGACGCCGCTCGTGGTCGACGCGGCCTTCGTGAAGAACGGCGCGGGGGGCGAGGCGCGGCAGGTCGGGCGGCTGGCAAAGACCGTTGGCCTTGACGCAAACGCAAGCTACACGTTCCGCGTCATCCTGGGCAGCGACGAGGCCGGCGTTTTGGCGCCCGACGACGCGCTGAGGGCAGCCTCCGGCAACGGCATCGCCCCGTTGGTGGAGGCGGAGGCCGGCGCGAGTTCCTGGGGCGACCTGTCGCTCGTGTCGAACGCCGCCTGGTTCGGCGCGGCGGAGCTTGAGGACTGGAACGACGCGAACAAGGCCGGAGCCGACAAGCCGCACACGACGCGCGGCACGGCGGAGTATATGCTGCCGACGCTGGCGGCGGGCGAGGAGGCGACGGCGCACTTCAAGATGGAATACGCCCCCTTCGGTCTGGCGGACAACGCATCATGGACGGCGGCCCCCGGCAACGCGGCCCCCGTCTGGACCATCCGCAACGGCCTGAACGACGATCCGCAGACTGACGCGACGGACTTCGCCCACTACGGCTTGGTCGGGACGGCCAACGCCAACGGCGCCCTCAGCGTGGCCGTGGTCAATCCGGCGGCGGCTCTGGGGGCGGGGCTCTACGAGGACGGCAACCCCTGGCCCGCTCTCAGCTTTACCACACCCGCAGCCGGCGACCTGGAAGCCGCGCTAAACTACCTTGATGATGCCGGAACTGCGGGCAAATACGGCGCCTACACCATCCGCCTGAGCGTCGACCCGACGCTGCCCGTTTATCCTGGCGCAAAAATCACGCTGGGGGGCATCCCTTCGGCGAACAGCTACGCGGCCATCAAGCAAACGAGAATCATCATAGAAGGGACGACCGGCGCCGCCGTCATCATGCCGCTGACCACCGCCCTGTGGACGCAACTTGACGGCAACACGGTGAGCAACGGGAGCGGAATCGCGCAGGAGCTGGTCAAGAGCGCCGCGTCCGGCTCCACCGAATGGGTAGTCCCCTGGGACGACGACTACCTTATCGAACTAAACGGCGCGGAGAGCGGCGCCGGTTACGGAAGCAGTAAGAGCGGCAAAGGCGGCACCATCAAAGGCACGATACATCTTACGCAAGGCGACATTTACGAGATTAACGTTGGCGGTGTGGGCGCTAATGGGAAAGCCGACGCATACGGCCAGAACGTAGCCGCCGCAGGCGGCTCCAACGGCGGCGGTAATAGCAGCAGCGGCAGCGGCATCGCGGGCGGCGGCGGCGGGGCGACTGATATAAGAACGCCCGGCGGCGACTGGACTACCAGAATGATGGTCGCGGGCGGCGGCGGCGCCGCCGCAAAGGTGGGCGCCGGTGGCGCCGTTGACGGTGGAAACGGCGGAAACGGCAACGGCGGCTTTGGAGGGGATGGATATGACTATCGCAGCCAAGGTTATAGCAAAGGCGGGACCTTAACAACAGGAGCCGAGAATGGTGTCGGCAGTAATGGGCGCGTTTCTCCAACCGGCGGCGTCG
Organism: Spirochaetaceae bacterium; assembly: GCA_031290405.1. Taxonomy (GTDB): domain Bacteria; phylum Spirochaetota; class Spirochaetia; order Treponematales; family Breznakiellaceae; genus JAITXS01. The sequence goes on along the minus strand of JAITNO010000104.1, from coordinate 6,539 downwards.
GCGAGGCAGGCGGGGGCGGGGGCGGCGGCTATCGTGGCGGCCTCGGCGGAGCAAGCAGCTCAGGCGGCGGCGGCTCATCCTGGGCCAACACCAGCGCAGGTATGTTCTTCGACGTAACGCCCGCAGCAAACGGCGCCGGCGCCCACACCGGCAACGGCAGCGTCAGGATAATCGCGCTCATGCGACAGTAGCAGTGGGTGGGGGAAGAGGAGGCGCAGAGAGGGCCGCGCGGGGAGAAGGCCTCATGCGGGGGCGCTGGGGCGACAAAGGCTCCGGTTTGCCACGATCCATCGCAGGGCGAAGTGCGCGCTCAAGGGGGACTCCCCCCTCCTCCCCCACTGTGCTAGACTGCACGCATGACCGAGTCTGAGTTGCGGGAGGGGGGCGCCGCCGCCAAAAGAGAGCCCCATGTTTTTAAGCTGTCGAACTTCGAGGGGCCCATCCCCCTTTTGCTTGAGTTGATTAGACAAAACGACATCAACCTATACGACATCCCCATTTCCAAGCTGACGGAGGAATACCTCGTCTGTTTGCGTTTTGCCGGGGAGCTTGACCTTGACGACCTGACGGAATTCTATGCGATGGCGGCGACGCTTATCTACATTAAGTCGCGTATGCTGCTTCCCATCGAATATGCGGACGATGAGGAGTTCGAGGACCCGCGGGGAGGGCTCGTCGAAAAGCTGATTGAATACCAGCGGTTTAAGAAACTTTCCGAGCTGATGGAAGAAAAGGAAAAGGAAGCCGAGTGGGTTATCGAACGGAAAAAGCTCCAGCGTTCGCTGCCTTTTAACGACGAACAGCTCTGGGAAAAGATGGATGTGTGGGACCTTCTTAAGACGTTTTCGAAGCTGACGCAGAATCTTTCTTTCGAGCGCATCATGGATCTGCACGAGGAGGTTTCGATTAACGAAAAAATTGCGCTTATTGCCGAGCTTATCGAAGCGAAGAAGGAGTTTGTCTTTACGGATCTTATCGTGCGCCATAATTCTTTGATGGACGTGGTCTGCGCCTTCCTCGCGATTCTCGAGGCGGTGAAGAACAGGATGATTACGATCTACCAAAACAAGATGTGGGGCGACATCCTCGTTAAAAGATACGAGTAGGGTTGTTCTGCTGTGGCGGGCTTGCGGGCTGGCGGAGCAGGCCCCGCTACGCTCGCATCCAAGACTCAAACGCCCGGGAACAATCCTGTAACCGTCGTTAACAAACTGCCCGCTGGCGCCGGCGGCGTACCGACGAGCGTGGGCGTTTTGCTGGGGGCTCCGAATGACTTGCCCGCAGGCGGGAACAAACTGTTGGCTGTCGGAATCAAACTGTTGACGCTTGGAAATGACCTGTTGCCGGGCGTCAGGGGCTCAGCTGTGGGGGGGACTGGGACGGCGGCGGCGCGGCCGCGTTACGAGCTTAAGCGCCGCGCCACTTCGACGACCTCGAACACTTCAAACTGATCGCCTTCCTTGATGTCGTCGAAGCCGTCGATGCCCATGCCGCACTCGAAGCCGGAGGAGACTTCTTTAACGTCGTCTTTGAAGCGGCGGAGGCTGCCGATTTTGCCGGAATGTATCACAATGTTGTCGCGGAGCACGTTCACCGACGCGCCGCGTTTGATGGTGCCGGAGAGCACATAGCAGCCTGCGACGGTGCCCGCCCGCGACATTTTGAAGACGTTGCGCACTTCGACGGAGCCTATCACCTCTTCCTTCGTGTCGGGCTTTAACAATCCTTCCATTGCCTGCTGCATCTCTTCGACGACGCGGTAGATGATGTTGTACTTGCGTATGTCGACTTTTTCCTGGTCGGCGAGCGCGCGCGCTTTGGGCGTGGGACGCACGTTAAAGCCGATAAGGATGGCGTTCGACGCGGCGGCAAGGTCGACGTCGCCTTCGTTGATTGCGCCGGGCAGCGCCTGAATGACGTTCAGGCGCACTTCGCCGGTGGAAAGCTTTTCGAGGCTTGATTTGAGGGCCTCGACGGAGCCCTGCACGTCGCCCTTGATGATGACCTTGAGTTCGGCGATGGCGCCTTCGCTGATGGTCGCGTGGAGGTTTTCCATGGTTATCTTTTTGATGTGCTTGGCATCCTCAAAACGCTTGAGTTCTTGGCGTTTCGAGGAATAGCCGCGCGCGATTTTTTCATCTTCGACGACTTGCATGGGGTCGCCGGCGTTGGGTATGCCCTCGAAGCCGAGGACTTCAATGGGCATGGCCGGCATGGCCTTGTCGACCTTTTCGCCTTTGTCGTTGAAGAGCGCACGGACTTTGCCGGGCCACACGCCGGCGACGAAGGAATCGCCGATTTCGAGGGTGCCCTTCTGGATAAGGATGCTCGCGACGATGCCGCGCCCCTGGTCGATGCGCGATTCGAGGATCTTGCCTTCGGCACGGCGGTTGTAGTTGGCCTTAAGGTCGAGTATCTCCGCCTGAAGGAGGATTGCGTCGATAAGGTCGTCCAGCCCTATCCGCTGCAACGCCGAAATCTCGACGAACATGGTCTGCCCGCCCCATTCCTCCGGCTGAAGTCCGAGTTCGGAGAGTTGGCTTTTTACCCTGTCGGGGTTTGCCTCCGGTTTGTCGATCTTGTTGACGGCGACGATGATGGGGACGGAGGCCTCTTTTGCGTGGTTGATCGCCTCGACGGTCTGGGGCATGACGCCGTCGTCCGCCGCGACGACGAGGACGACGATGTCGGTAACCTGGGCGCCGCGAGAGCGCATCCGCGTAAAGGCTTCGTGTCCGGGCGTGTCCAGGAAGGTTATGCTGCCTTTGGGGGTTTTGACCATGTAAGCGCCGATATGCTGGGTTATGCCGCCAAACTCGCCGGAAACGACGTCGGCGTTGCGGATTGCGTCGAGGAGTTTCGTCTTGCCGTGGTCGACGTGGCCCATGACCGTTACAACGGGCGGGCGCGGGCTCTTGGAGTCGTCGCCGTCGATTTCGTTTTCGATGAGGGTCTCGTCGTAGAGGTTGACGATGTTGACGTCGGCGCCGTATTCCGCCGCAAGGATGGCGGCCGTTTCGGAATCAATCTGCTGGTTTATCGTGGCCATGACCCCCATGCGCATCAACTTTTGTATCAGGTCGGAGGCCTTGAGGTTCATCTTGCGGGCGAGTTCGGAAACGGTAACGATTTCCATGATGTCGATGGATTTGGGGATGGGGTTCGCAACCGGCGCCGCACCGCGCTGTTTCTTCAACTGGAGGCGCTTCTCCTCCATCTCCTGTTCTTTGCTTCTATGATAGAGGCTTTTCTTTGCCTTATATGAACGCTTTGCCGGACCCTTGCCTTCGGCCCCTGGAAGCGGCGGCAGATCCCCGCGGGGCGCACCCCCGCCTCTGTTCCCCGGCACAAAGCGGTTTGCGCCCGGCGGGCCGAAGTTCCGCCCCGCGAAGCCGCCCTGAGTTCCGCCGCCCGGCCTTTGCCCGCCCTGACGGACGTAACCTGAGGCGCCGCCCTGACGGACGTAGCCCGTGCCGCCTGCGGTGCCGCCGGGCCTGACGTAGCCCGAAGCGCCCGCCGGCCTGACGTAGCCTGAAGCCCCGCCCTGACGGACATAACCCGTGCCGCCCGTGCCGCCTGCGGCGCCGCCCTGCCTCACATAGCCCGCGCCGCCCTGCCGCACATAACCTGCGCCGCCCTGCCTGACGTAGCCCTGTTCGCCTGCCGGCTGACCCTGCCTCTCGCCTGAGGGGGTGCGATTGTAAAAGCCCGTGTTGCGGGGCTCACGCGGCGGCCTCTCGCCGATGAACTTTCCGCCGACGCGGCCTGCTTTTGCGGTGGGGCGGGCGGTAACCGGAAGACTCATCACCGCTTTTTTTTGCGGCGTTCCGTCGGCCGCCGCCGCCTGCGGCGCCGGCGCGCTTTCGCCCGTCGGCGCGCCCGAGGCGGCCTTGTCCTGCGGCGTCTCCGCGGCGCTTGGCGCGCCGCCTGCTTCGCCAGACGCGGGAAGAGGCGGCGCCTCATGGGCCGTGGGCAAAACAGCCCCGCCTTGAGGCTTCTGGTCGGCCTGGACGCGCGGTTTTTTCTTTACAACGACAACTTTCTTTTTCGGCGCGACACTCTTGCCCGCGACGGGTGCGACGGAAGGCTCCGCGCTCTTTTCATCGGGCGCCGGTGCGGATGCGCTCTCGCTCTCGTTCGCGCCTTCGCCCGTTGCGTCTTTCGTTCCCGTCAGCTTTAACTTGATGACCTTGTGGACAATTTTCTGCTCGGGATTTTCCGCTTCGGGCGTTTCTTTGGGGCGCGGCTTTTTTATGAGTTCCGCTTTGGGTTTCTGTGTGCTTTCAGCGCTGTCGTTTTCCGCCATGATTCTCCTGTTCTTTTATTCTTCTTCTTCTTCCAAACTAAGTTCTGTGCCGCAGTTTGGGCATACGGCAGTCGCCGAATCGGGACTAATCGTAATCTCCGCCCCGCATTCCGGGCAAAAGTATTCATCTTCATCTACATCTTCATCTGCGGCAGCTCCCCCGGCGGCAGGCGCCTCTGGCGCAGCCTCCGCCGCTCCGGCTTCCGCGCCAGAGCCCTCGGCGCGCGGCTCATCCGCATTGGCAGCCTCCGCACCGGCAGCCTCCGCACCGCCAGAGGCAAACTCTTCTTCGACCGTAAGCTCGTCGATAATGCCGCGTATAACGCGTATCTGCTCCGGATCCAAGCCCTCAATCGAGGCAAGCCTTCCATCTTCTTCGGCGGCAAAGAACTCATCAATCAAATCGACGCCGTTCGCGCGGAGCAACTCCGCCACGGCCGCATCGACGCCCGGCAATTCGGAAATCCGGGAAATCTCCTCTTCTTCCTCGCTAAAGAGCGCCGACACCGCCTTCCGCGCATCAGTGTAAATGTCCATCGCCTCGTACTGCTGAACCGTCTTTACGTCGATGCTCCAATCCACAAGCCGGTTCGCCAGGCGCACATTCTGCCCCTGCTTGCCAATAGCCAGCGAAAGCTGATTTTCCGCAACCACGGCAAGCGCCTGGTGCTTCCCCTCGTCAAGAATGATGACGTCGCGCGCCTCCGCCGGCGAAAGCGCATTCATAATGAACTCCCGCGAGTCCGTGCTGTACTCAAGCACGTCGATCTTTTCACCCTCAAGCTCGCGGATAATCGCCTGAATGCGCGACCCCTTGGGCCCGACGCACGCCGCCACAGGGTCAATGTCCCTATTCGTCGAGTAGACGGCAAGCTTCGTCCGGTATCCCGGCTCCCGCACAATTTTATGAATCTCGATCGTCTTGTCGTAGACTTCCGGCACTTCCATCTCGAAAACCGCCTTCACAAAATCAGTGTGCGTACGGGAAAGCACAATCTGCAAACCCGTAGCCGTCTTTTCAACCTTGTATATCAGCGCCTTGATCCGGTCGTTCACATGGTAATCCTCGCGCGGAGACTGGAACTTCTTCGGCAGCACACCCTCAATCTTGCCCAAATCAACATAAATCGTATCGTTCGTCTTCGATTTGCGCTGATAGTAGCCGATGATGATGTCCCCCTCCTTGTCCTTATACTCCGAATAGAGACTGTCCTTCCGTATCTCGCGCATATTCTGCCGCGCCGTCTGCTTCGCGCTCTGCACCGCGATGCGTCCAAAATCCTCTTTCGGGTCCAGCTCGATTAAGATTTCGTCGTCTTCCTCCGCGTCAGGGTTGAGCAGCTTCGCCTCTTCAAGCTCAATCTCATAAACAGGGTCGAAAACCCCGTTCACCACCTGTTTTTTCGCGTGGATCGTCACCACGCGCCCGCCGTCGTCAAAACGGACGACCGCGTTGTCGTTATTGCCGAACTTCCGCTTATACGCCGCCAGAATCGTGTTTTCCACAATCTGTATCGCCAATTCCTCGGACATATTGCGATCTTGAACAATCTGTTCAATCGCCTCAGAAACATCCGTAGCCATCAGCGCGCCGCCTTTGAATCAAGTTTCGCCTTCGCGATGCTTTCAAACAGTATTTTTTCCATACCCGTCTTCCCTTTAATGATGATATGCGTCTCCGCAACTTCTTCCAAAACGCCCGCCTTCCAATCGGAAAGCCCCGTAACCCAGCACTTCACCGGACAGCCAATGTAATGCCTAAACTCCGCCCCGTCCTTGACAAGCCGATTGATGCCCGGCGAAGAAACCTCCACCGAAAGATTGCCGCCGCCGAACGCAAGCTCAAGAGGCGGCATCATCGCCCTGTGCGCTCCGGCGCAATCGCCAATGCTCACCCCGCCGCGCTTGAACACCGCCGCGCGGACCTGCACGCCCCCCTTGTGACGGGAAACCGTCAGAGAGACCAGGAACAAGCCCAGCGCCTCGACCACGCCCTTCAACTGCGAGGCAAGGGCCCCATTTTCGCCCCCCGGCTCATCCTCTTTCAGCCTGTACCGCACCGCCTTCTCTCCTCTTCCCTCTCCACCCTTCCCAAACGCGCGCCCCCCACGCCCGCCTGACATCCTAAAAAAAAAGAGGAGCCTGTCCCGCGCCTCTTTCACATCACAACTTCATGCTTCTTGGAACCAGTCTATCACAGCATCGCCGAACTGTCAAGCGCAGAGAAAAGGTG
>JAITNO010000102.1 GCA_031290405.1 Spirochaetaceae bacterium | reverse complement strand
AACGTGAGGGCCGCCCCTCATTCACACCTAAAAACCCCACGCCCAGCGCATCCGCCCCCGCATCCAATCGGAACTGCCCCGCATCCAATCGCCCTCGCCCCGCGTCCAGGAGAGACTGCGCCAGTCTCTGTAGAGATTGCGCCAGTCTCTGTAGAGATTGCGCCAGTCTCTGTAGAGATTGCGCCAGTCTCTGTAGAGACTGCGCCAGTTGCAACTGCAACCGCACCAGTTGCAACAGCAACCGCACCAGTTGCAACTGCAACCGCACCAGTTGCAACAGCAACCGCACCAGTTGCAACAGCAACCGCACCAGTTGCAACAGCAACCGCACCAGTTGCAACAGCAACTGCGCCAGTTGCAACAGCAACTGCGCCAGTTGCAACAGCAACTGCGCCAATTTCGGTTAAGATTGCACCAGTTTCAGTCGCAACCAGACCCCGTCCCGCGCCCTCCAGACCGCGTGCAAAGCCCTCCAGATCCCCTTTCGAGCCAAAAAGCCCAGTGAGCCCAGCGAGCCCCCCACCGTCCCGAGCAAGCCGCCCGCGCACAAGAGCGCGCAGACCGCGCACAAGAGCGCCGCGTTTTTTTACAGCGGCCTCCGGAGCTGCGCCCTGTGCGATACGACTTGCGTTTGAGGGTTGCGCCCCCCGCTTGGGGGGCGCCTCGGCTGACAAAGGGCAAAGGAAGGGGGGCCGTGCGAGATGAGGAGGCTTGACGCTTTTAGCAAGAACCGCTAGGCTGAAGTCGTACCGGCCGTTTGGCTCAGAATTGCCGGGACCTCCTATAGACCTGTGGGGCCTCTTGTTCTCTAAAGCAGCTCAGTCCCGCAGGTCTTCTTTTTGCCTCGCCCCAGAAGGACGCCGGGCGCGCGGGTCTTGCCTCCCGCAATCAATCAAAGAGCCAGGGATCGCTTTTTTTGGGGGGGGGAAGGGGCCGCGGAGGCGCAGCGGCGGCCTTCTTTGCTTTTCTCTTGCGGTCGGCGTTGCCACCGGCTCCGGCGGCGAGGGCCGCCTTCCAGCGCGACACGAGGGCAATCGCCCCGAGCGGCGTCATGTTGTCCACATCCAGCGCGGCAAGCTCCTCCAGTATCCGCCGGTGAAACGGATCGACCTCTTCCGCCGCGCCCTGCTCGGCCCCTTCCGTTCGCGCCTCGCCTGAGGCGCCGGCGGCGCCTTTCTCCTTCAGCTCCTTCAAATAGACCGCCGCCCGCTCCAACACGCTAGGCGGCAGCCCCGCAAGGCGGGCAACCTGGAGGCCGTAGGAATCCGCCGACGGCCCCTCGACAAGGCGCCTCCTAAACACAATCCGCCCGTCGCACTCGTCGGCGGCGAGCGAGCGGTTCGCCAGAGCATCGCTTTGTATGCCCGCCAACTCGTGATAGTGCGTGGCAAAAAGCGTCCTGCACCGTATGCGCTCGAGCAGATCGTCGCAGACCGCGTGGGCAATCGAAAGCCCGTCGAGCGTGCCCGTCCCCCGCCCCACCTAGTCCATGATCACCAGGCTCCGGTCGGTGGCCGTGTTGAGGATGAAGGCCGTCTCGTTCATCTCGACCAGGAAGGTCGACTCGCCGCGGGCAAGGTTGTCCTGCGCCCCCACGCGGCAAAAGATCCGGTCGACGATGCCGACTTCCGCCTCCGCCGCCGGCACAAAACTCCCCATCTGCGCCATGACGACGACGAGCGCGCTCTGCCGCAGATACGTGGACTTCCCGGCCATGTTCGGCCCCGTAATCAGCGCGAAAGTGGGGGATCCCGCCGCGCCGCCCTCCCCCGCCCCCGCGTCCAGAAATGCGTCGTTCGGGATGAACTCCCCGCGCGGCAGCAAAGATTCGACCACCGGATGGCGCCCCTCGACGATGCGAAGCCGCCTCGACTCGTTCACCTCGGGCCTGTTCCAGCAGCGAACCGTGGCGGCAGTGGCAAGACCCACCGCAACGTCAAGCTCGGCAATGCGCCGCGCCGCCGCCGAAAGCTCATCCGTCAAACCCGCCGCCTCGTCCCTCAGCTCGAGGAACAGACGGCGCTCAAGCTCGATGATGGCATCCTGGGCCCCGTTAATCTCCGACTCAAGGGCAATCAGACGGTCGGTCGTAAAACGCTCGCCCCCCTGGATCCCCTGACGGCGGATGAAATGAGGGGGAACCTTCTCCTTGTGGACGTTCGTCACCTCGAAGAAGTAGCCGATAAGCCGGTTGTACTTGATCTTCAGACTGGAGATGCCCGTCTTGCGACGCTCATCCTCCAGGTAGCCCTCCAAAAGCGACCGCCCGTTCTCGCGCAACGAGTGCAAGCGGTCCAACTCCGCGTGGAAGCCGCGCTTAATCAGCTTCCCCTCGCTCAAAAGGATGGACGGATCCTCGGCAAGACCCCGCTCCAGCAAGCCCTTCAAGCCCCGCAGCGCCTCGCGCGCCCCCTCGTCGAAACCCCGCGCCTCCTCAGACTCATAGAGGGCATCCTCCAGGGCCCCGTCGACCAGTTCAAACTGAACGAGGGCATTCTTCAGCGCAAGCAGATCCTTCCCGTGGGAGCGTCCCATGGCCAGACGCGCCCCCTGCCTCTCCATATCGGGAGTGCGGGCAAGCGCCTCGCGCAGGCGCCCAAGCTCCGCCTGGCGGCGGTAGAAATAATCCACCGCGGCAAGCCTGGATGCAATCTTTTCAAGCGAACGAAGCGGGTGAGTCAGGCGTTGCTTTAACAGGCGCCGCCCCATCGCCGTCTTCGTCTCGTCCATCACCCCAAGCAGCGAATGCCGAGCGTCGCCCGAAGTCATCGCGCGGACAAGCTCCAGATTCCTCTGGCCGGCCTCGTCAATGCCCACGCAATCCCCCTCGCCGTCCACGCTGATCTTCGAGATGTGCCGCAAGCGGGATTTCGCCGTCCCGTCGATATAGTCAAGGAGCGCCCCCGCCGCAAGAACCTCCGGAGCGCCGTCGTCAAGCCCAAACCCCTTAAGGCTCTCCGTGCCAAACTGCCGCCGCAGCCGCGCCGCACTCTTTTCCCCGTCGAAAAGCCAATCCGTCCAGCGATTTAAGAGCAGCCCCCCCCGCTCAAGCAACGCCGCGGCCACCTCCGCATTCTCCTTAAGCAACGACTCCTGCACGATAAGCTCCTTCAGAGACAGCCTCTCAAGCTCCTCGCGCAGGCGCGCCCCGTCGGCCAGCGGAAACGAAGCCGCGTGAAAGTCCCCCGTCGAAAGATCAATATAGGCAAACGAAAGATTTTCCCCCGCGCGGCAGAGGCCGGCAAGGTAGTTCGGGTCCCCCTTTTCAAGGAAATCCTCGTCAACCGTCGTCCCCGGCGTGATCACTTCGACCACTTCCCGTTCGATAAGCGATTTTCCTTTTTGCGGCGCGGACAACTGTTCGCAGATGGCAACCTTTTTCCCCGCCTTCAGCAGCCGCGCAATATAGGAACGCGCCGAATGATACGGCAGGCCGCACATCGGCAGCCCGTTGCGGCTCGTCAACGTAAGGTTTAAGAGAGAAGACACCTCGAGCGCATCGTCGGCGAACATCTCGTAGAAGTCGCCCAGCCGAAAGAACAGCACATCCTCAGCGTGGTTTTGTTTAATCCGCCTATACTGGGCCAGCATCGGCGAAACCTCAGTCTTGATTATTCACTCCTTAGGTGAAACGCCCCTCCGCGCCATGATTCACCGATGGTTTCCATCCTACAGCTTAGATTTTTCGCTGTCAATGTTTTTTGGAGCGGCCTACGGCGCTGCGTCCTGGGCAAAGCGCTTTAGGGCTGCGAGCCGCCCTAAAGCGCTTTGGGTTCTTTTTGAACGGCCCGCGGCGCTGCGTCCCGAGCAATGCGCTTTGCGTCTGCGCTCTGCGTTCACCAGCCTTCGGCGCTTTTTGGGAGCGGCCCACGGCGACACGGCCGCCCGTCCGCGATCCGAATGTGGCATTTCTGCTTTGGCTTGACATCCTTAAAAATTTCGCTTGACAAGTCAATTTTGTTAGTTTATACTTACTATCTAGTTAGTAAGAACTAACTAAATTAATTTTTAAGGAGGTTCTTTTATGAAAAGAACTATTCACGGGGCTGTAGAAGCCATCAACTTTTACATCCGCTTTGGCAGGCTGCGCCGGTACAATCCACTGGTTGCAGGGTTTATCAGCCTGTTCGTTGTTGCCGCGCTTACCGGTTGCCCGGATAGCGCGGGCCCACGGCCGGCTCCGGCGCTTGAAGCCGTCGGCAGCGGCAACTGGGAGGACCTGGACGGCCTATCCGGCGCCAGCGTCCTGAGGATGCCGGACAGGCGCACCTTCGTGTACGCCGGCGGCGGGGACTTTCAAAAGAGCTACACGCTCAAGGCGGTGGACGTGGCGAACCCTACCGAGACCAAGCACAGCGAGCGCATCGGCTACAACGCGGCGGTTATGCAGGTGAACAACGTAGAGGGCACCATCGCCGTCATCGCGGGGAATCGCAACGACGAGGATTCCGAGTATGTGGACGTCAAGCTCCAGATCTACAACTCATCCTTGACCAAACTCAAGGAATTCGACTTTGGAGACACGTCAGCGGCAACACAGGCGAAGAAGGGCGCGAACGGGCAATACCAATTTACGACCCTCTTCGACGAAACCCGCGGAGCCAGCCTAGCCATAGGCGACAAGTACGCCGCTATCATCTGGCTGGACGATAACGACACGTGGACAGTGCAGGGTGGACGCGGCGCCACCAAGCAGGCATACGTCGGCATCTACAACATCGCCACCGGCGCGTCGAAACACTTCCAGATGCTCACGCCGACGGGCGGAGCCGCGCCTGGTAACGCGCTTGCCACCAGCGGCATCGGGTCGCCCTCATCCCTGGCGACGAGGGGCAATTACCTCATCGTCGGAGGCGCCGTTGGGTCGGCGGCGTTCAGCATCGCCGACGACTTGAGCCTCACGCGCGTTGTTGCCAACGACAACAAACCCTCCCACTGGATGCGGGACAACGGCTCTTATGTGATGGATTCCGCCATAGCCACCGTCAAGGCGTGGAAGTGGAACGGCGCCAGCGCCCCCACGTGCAAGGTAATTGACGGCATGGGAGAAGGGGCGGCGCAGAACAGGGGATACCTGCGGATATGGAGCACCGACCCCGACGACCCAAAGACCGCGTATTCCTATTCCAAGAACATGACGACAGGCAACGGGGTGTACAAGCTCGACCTTGATGCGGGGACAAAAACCTTTCTGTTTAGCCCCTCATACCCCGACAGGGACAATGGGGGCGATTACTACACCCCCTCTCCCTGGGGCATCGATGTATTCAAAAAGGGCAGCGACACCTGGTTCATACTGGCTGGCGGCGCATCGGGGACAAACCTCGCCACCGTCGTAGCCTTGAGGAACCCGTCCACGAAGGGCGAAACTATAAAAGTTACCCCCGACTGGTCCCTTGCCTTAGGCGAATCGGTGCACATCGTGAAGGCCCTCACCTCGAACGGCAAGTTCTTTATGGTGGCGCGGGACGACACCGAAGACTCAGGCGAGGATCCGCAACTCTATCTGCACGAGTTTGAGTAGCGTGCAGGGCGGCAGTCAATCTTTTTGATGCAATCAACCGAGCCGCTTGCGAAGCTGAGCTTCGCAAGCGGCTCATCTTTCTAAGGCCGCGCTGGCGACAGACACTCGCGCCGGTGACAGACACCAGCAGCGGGTGACGGACGCCAGTGGGAAAAGAGACGCGTCGGAGTGCGTCTTACTTTGCCCTTTGCTCTTTACAGGACGAGAAGCTCGTTCCCTTCGAGGGAGCGGAGGTAGGCGCTCAGCAGCATGACGGAGCCGGGGTCGTCCAGGCCTCCCACCGCCTCGGTAAGTTCAGTCTTTCGGATTTCATAGCGGATGTCGGAGGCTCCGGTCTTGCGAAGCCGCCGGATGATCATCTCTTTGGGGCCCGGCTGGAGGATGGCCGCCGTGAATAAGGCGGCAATGTCGCCGCTCGGCGGCGTCTCAACGCTCCCCGTGTCAAACCACACGGCGAAGGTCGTCCCCGCGCCCTTCTCGGTGTGCAGGTTCCAGCCGCCGGCGTGTTCGTCAACCGTCTGGATCAAAAAAGGAATCCCGATGCCGACCTTGCCCGCGCCCTTGTAAAAGGCGCCACCCTCGTCCGCGCCGCTCAAAGGGTCGACCGCGTGCTTCGCCTCGTCGTCGCTCATCCCCTTCCCGTTGTCCTTCACCGAAAAGCGGAATTCGTTGCCAATCTCCGCCACCTCAAGCTCGACAATTTCAGCCCCCGACTCACACGCATTCTTCGTAATGTCGGAAGCAAGATCGCTTAGTGTTACCATGAACGTTACCTTATCGCATTTTGAAATCTAGCGCAAGCGCTCGTGGACAATTTCGGCGGCCTTTTCGATCATCCGGGAAAGGGGGATCCCCTCAAAGCCCGCAAACGTAATATGCTCGTTCTGCAAAGGAAGGAGGATGCGCTCCGCCGGCGAAGAGAGGACGGCGGACGCCATAGCCGCCGTAATCTCACCCATCATGCTGTCCGCGATGATGACGCCAATCGGCCCGACGATAATATCCGCCTCGCGCGAGACCACGCGGATGGCGTTTTCGCCGGCGGCCCCGCGCGTCGCTCCCGCCTTGAGCATACGCTCAAGGGCCACCGCATTGGTCGCCAGCGCAATCAACTCCACGCCGGGAGTCTCCCGCACATCGCGCAAACGCGAAATCAGCTCCGTTCCAATCCCGCCGCCCAGCCCGTCGACAACCAGAATCCGCTTCATCGACGCTTAGGCCTCAAGCTCGCGGCGCGATCTAATCACACGGGAAAGCAGCCCGTAATCGCCCGCCTCTTCGGCCGTCATCCAATAATCGCGGTCAGTGTCCATCTCCACCTGCGCGAAGGAGGCGCCCGTCTCCTCGGCAATCAGACGGTTAATTTTTTCCTTTAACTTATCCAACTCCCGAGCATGAATCTCGATGTCCGTGGCCACGCCCCGAATCCCCGAAAGCGGCTGGTGAATAAGGTAGTGGCTGTTCGGCAAGCCCACGCGCCGTTCCTTAGGCGTGGCCAGCAGGATAATCGCCGCCGCGCTTGCGACCAGCCCCATCCCCACCATCCACACCTGCGGCTTCACGAAGCGCACCATGTCAAAGATGGCAAAACCCGCGTCCGCATCCCCGCCGGGCGAGTCGATAAACACCCTCACCGGCTCCTCGCTCATGTTTTCCAGCAGCAACAGCTGGCGGATAGTCTTCTCCGCCAGATCCTTGTTTATCTCGCCGGACAAGAGAATCGTCCGGGTCTTCAACATACGGGCCGCAAAATCATCCGAAACGCCCTTCTTTTCGGTTTCGTTCTTTTCGCAAGCCTCGCATTCGTCGTCGTCGTCCAAGCGCGCAACGCCGCGCGTATAAATAGTAGTCATGCGAAGAATCTAACAGAAAAACATATTCAGGGCAAGGAGGCCGGGAAAGCAGGCACGCGCCCCCCCCGCAACGCCCCCCCCTGCCTTGAGGGTCTCAACGTCCGACCTTGAGGGTCTCAACGTCCGACCTTGAGGGTTTCAACGTCCGACCTTGAGGGTCTCAACGTCCGACCTTGAGGGTTTCAACGTCCCGACCTTGAGGGTTTCAACGTCCCGACCTTGAGGGTTTCAACGTCCCGACCTTGAGGGTCTCAACA
>JAITNO010000098.1 GCA_031290405.1 Spirochaetaceae bacterium | reverse complement strand
TACAGCAAAATGTCCATCGTGCCGTCAATGCTCTCTTGGCGGCTCACAAGGCTAAAGTTGCTTTTTCTAAATGAGGCGCCCACAACCTTATGGTTACATTTTAAAATGAGGCACTACGGGCGGCGCCACAGGCGCTTTTTGCGCCCTACGGCGCTGCGCCCCCAGCAATAGGCCTTAGAGCCGCAAGCCGCCCTCCCCAGCTTTCAGCTTTGATTTCACAGAGAAGAGAAGAGAGGAGGAGGGGGGAGCCCCCCCCTACGCGCGCACTTCGTTGCGCGCTACCCCCCAAGCGGGGGGGGCTTCGCCCCCCCCCCGCAACGCCCCCCCGCAGCGCCGGAGGCCGCTGCAAAAAAACGCGGCGCTCTTGTGCGCGACCTGCGCGATCTTAAGCGCGGGCGGCCTGCTCGGGACGGTGGGGGGCTCGCTGGGCTCGCTGGGCTTTTTGGCTCGAAAGGGGCTCATGCGGGCTTTGCACGCGGTCTGGAGGGCGCGGGACGGGGTCTGGTTGCGACTGAAAACGGTGCAGTTCCGATTGGAACTGGTGCAGTTCCGATCGGATTTGGTACAGTTCCGATTGGATTTGGTGCAGTTCCGATTGGATTTGGTGCGGTTCCGATTGGATTTGGTGCGGTTCCGATCGGATTTGGTGCGGTTCCGATCGGATTTGGTGCTGTTCCGATCTGATTTGGTGCAGTTCCGATCGGATTTGGTGCAGTTCCGATTGGAACTGGCGCGGAAGCAAGGGTGTTCAGTGCGGGTGCTGCTGCGTTCAGTGTGGGGGCGGATGCGCTGGGTGTGGATGTGGGGTTTTTAGGTGTGAATGAGGGTTTCGCTTTGCCGACGCCGGCGGGGGGCGCGGGGAGAAGGCGAGGGGGGGGAACGCAGCCCCGTAGGGCATTGCAGAAAATCCTTGACGGGAGGGGATATCTGTATTACAATGGAAGGCAAATGAGGAGCATTATGGTAAAACCATGTTCATTCAAGGGTGGCATCCACATTCCTTACAACAAGGATAGGACCACCGGGAAGACGGCGGAACTTGTTCCGACACCGAAACAGGTCGTTATTCCCATTAATCAGCATCTGGGGGCGCCCAACAAGGCAATTGTCGCTGTTGGCGACGCAGTAAAAAGAGGACAGAAGATCGCCGACGCC
Organism: Spirochaetaceae bacterium; assembly: GCA_031290405.1. Lineage (GTDB taxonomy): Bacteria > Spirochaetota > Spirochaetia > Treponematales > Breznakiellaceae > JAITXS01. The sequence goes on along the minus strand of JAITNO010000098.1, from coordinate 3,657 downwards.
GCGGCGCCTGGTCCTATGACGGTTCCGGTACACGCTTCGATTGCCGGTATAGTAAAGAAGATTGAGGCGCGGCTTCAATCGAACAACACGGAGGGGCTGTGCGTCGTCATCGAGGCGGACGATGCGGTTTCGGGCGATGAGTTTATGCCGCCGCTCGACCCGTTTGCCTGCAACAAGGAGGAGGCGCTTGAGCGCATCCGCGAGGCGGGCGTGGTGGGCATGGGGGGCGCTGGCTTCCCCGCCCACGTTAAGCTGAACCCGCCGCCGGCTAAGAAGATCGACTTCATCATTGCCGACGGGGCGGAGTGCGAGGGTTACTTGACGACGGATGAGGCGGCGATTAGGGCGAAGACGGACGTGGTTGTTCGCGGCGTCGCAATCCTCATGCGGATTACGGGCGTCAAGAACGGGATTATCGGCATGGAGGACAACAAGGCGGTCATCACCGACGCGAGCAGCGGCGCGTCGATCAACCTTGTCGAAAAGCTTGAAAAGGCCGTCTCCAACCTAAAGAACGAGTTGAAGAACAAGTTCCCCGGCGAAATCGAGGTAAAGCTCTGTCAGACGCGGTATCCGCAGGGGGGCGAAAAGCTTCTTATTAAGGCGCTCACCGGCAGGGAGGTTCCCCCTCCTCCGGCGCTTCCGGCGGATGCGGGCTGCATTGTGCAGAACGTGGCCAGTCTGATTGCGATTTCCGAGGCGTTCAACGTCTGGGACATCGACAAGAACGAGTGGAGCAACCACGGGCGCCCGCTCATCAAGCGCGGTCTGACGGTTTCCGGCGGGGCCTGCGGGGCGCCGCGGAACATTGTGGCTCCGATTGGCACGGTTCTGGCGGATTTGCCGGCTGAATACTTTGGCGTCGATTACGGCAAGCTCGAAAAGATCGTCTTCGGCGGCCCGATGATGGGCGTCGCGGTGCCTCACTTGAACATTCCGATTCAGAAGAACACGTCGGGCGTCAATTTCTTTACGGCGGCGGAGACGTACGCCGACGCGGAGGGCTACTGCATTCGCTGCGGCCGCTGCATCAAAGATTGCAGTATGCGCCTGTATCCGGTGCTGATGAACAACGCCCTGGAAGCGGCCGACTTTGACGAGGCCGAGCGGATTGGGCTGATGGACTGCATCGAGTGCGGCTCCTGCACGTTCAACTGTCCGGCGCGGATACGCCTCGTTCAGCGGTTCCGCGTGGGCAAGTTTAAGCTTCGCAACTATGTTGCGGCAAAGGCGGCCGCGGCGAAGGCGAAAGAAGAAGCCGCAAAGGCAAAGGGGTAGGAGGAAAATATGGCAGAAATCGAAAATAAACCTAAACTGCTCTGGCTGCAATCCAGCCCTCACGTGGTGCGCAGCGACGATGTTCCGCGCATTATGTCGCGGGTCGTCATTGCGCTGCTGCCGGCGGCGGTCTTCGGCGTGGCGCTGTTCGGCATCAGCGCGCTGCTCAACATCGTGGTCGCGGTCGCCTCGGCGGTCATCGGTGAGGCGCTGTTCAGGCGCATCACCAGGCAGGACATCAGGATTAAGGACTGTTCGGCGGTCGTTACCGGCTTGCTCCTCGCCCTTGTCCTCCCGCCGTCGACGCCGCTCTGGATGACGGCCTTGGGCGCACTCTTCGCCGTCATCGTTGCGAAGGAATTCTTCGGCGGGCTCGGCGGGAACGTGTTCAACCCGGCGCTCATCGGGCGGGCCTTTATGCTGATGAGCTTTCCGGCGGCCGTTACAACCTGGCTCAAGCCGCTGGGAATACGCGCCCCGTTGCTGTTCAACAACGCCGACCCGGCCATCCTCGACGCCTTCACGACGGCGACGCCGCTGGCCGTCGTCAAGAACGCCGCCGGCTCCGTCGACGCGCTCTCCGCGGCGACTGCCGCCCTGGGCAACGGCGTCAACGGCCCCTACGGGCTTTTGGACCTCTTCCTCGGCAACAAAGCCGGCTGCATCGGCGAGACGTCGGTCTTGCTGATACTCCTCGGCGGCCTTTTTCTTCTCTTAACAAAGACGATTGACTGGAAGGCCCCCGTTGCGATGCTGGCCTCGGCGGTCGTCTTCTCATGTGTCGTGGGCTTGAACCCGATATTCACGCTGCTTTCGGGCGGCCTCGTGTTCGGCGCGGTGTTCATGACGACGGACTACACGACGACGCCCGTCACCAGCGCCGGCAAGCTGATCTTCGGCATTGGCGCGGGGCTCATCGTCGTGCTTATACGAAAGTTTGGCAATTACCCCGAAGGCGTGATGTTCAGCATACTGATAATGAATGCGGCGACGCCGTTCTTGAACGGGCTGCTGCACAAAAAATACGGTTTCGTTGCGCCTAAGAAGAGCGCAAAGGAGGGAGCACAATGAGCGACATGATAAAAATGATCGCGGCGATCATCATATTCGCCACGGTGGCCTGCGTCGGCCTGGCGTTCGTCTACGACGGCACAAAGGAGCAGATTGAGGCAAACGCGGCAGAGACGCTCAATACCGCGCTCAAGGAAGTTTTTCCCGACGCGGATGAGCCTTTCCCGGAAATAGACGCCCCGCTTAGCGCGACAGGCGGCTCCGGAGTAACTTTTGGCAAGGCTTACCAGGCGACAAAGAACGGCGCGCTTATCGGCATAGCGATAAACGCCACCGACGCCGGCTTTAACGACGCCGTTACCGCGCTCGTGGGCGTGGGCGCGGACGGAAGAATCTCCGGCGTGCGTATGCTCGTCAACACCGATACGCCCGGACTCGGAGCCAACGCTTCGTCCCCCACATACTTCGTGGACAAACCGGCGAAGACAAAAACCTTCTACGGTCAGTTTGACGGAATGGGCGTTGCCGGCAATATCGCGGTGAAGAAAGACGGCGGGAACGTGATAGCAATCACCGCCGCCACCATCACCAGCCGCGCCGTCTCCCTGCTCGTCAATGAGTCGGCAAAGGCGGGGAGCGCGTGGTTAGCGCAAAACGGAGGCGCACAATGAAAAACTTCTTCAAGATCTTCTGCAACGGGCTTATCAACGAAAACCCGCTTTTAATCCTGATGATAGGGCTCTGTTCGAGTCTTGCGGTAACCACGAGCGTGGCAAACGGCATCGGCATGGGTCTTTCGATGACCTTTGTGCTGCTTATGTCGGAAATCGTCATCGGCGTATTCAAAGGGCTCATCCCCTCGTCGGTGCGCATACCGATATTCATCATCGTCATCGCGGCGTTTACCACGATCATCGACTATGTGCTGCAGGCCTACTTCCCCGACCTTTCCAAAGCGATGGGCGTGTTCATCCCGCTCATCGTCGTCAACTGCATCATCATGGGGCGCGTCGAGGCGTTTGCTTCCAAGCAGCCGCTCTACAACGTCGTCCCCGATGCGCTGGGCATGGGCTTAGGCTACACCTGGGTGCTCGCCGCGATTTCGCTCTTGCGCGAACTGCTTGGCAACGGGTCGATACTCGGCTTCAACGTGCTGGGGGACGGCTACACGCCCATCCTCTTCTTCGCGCTGCCGCCCGGCGGCTTCGTCGTATTCGCTCTTTTTATCAGTTTCGGTCTCTTCGTCAAGGCCCGCCTCGCCGCGGGACCGGTCAACAGAGACAAAGTGGGGTGTTGCTAAATGGAATTATTAAAAATCTTTGTGAACGCGCTTTTAAGCGACAACATCGTCTTGATGAGCTTTCTCGC
>JAITNO010000019.1 GCA_031290405.1 Spirochaetaceae bacterium | reverse complement strand
ACGCGAGATTATGCTGACCAGGCAAATCGTGTCAAGCCTCCGCGCGGAGGTCCGTCCGCGGGCGCAATCGGCCTAGCGCATACTTTCAGGCTCCTTCGAGGGGCCTTCCGCTTCACGGCGGCAATTCACAGGAACTGTTTTTTCTTTGGCCCCCGGGAAATCTCCCACGAACCACCCCCGGGGGCCTTTTTTATTTTCTGCGGCGGCGAAGGAGGCTTCGCGCGCACGATGGCTTTTTACTCCGACACACTCTCTTTACGGATCAACACGGGCTTTGGACGGCTTAACACACGCCCTGGACGGCAGGGCGCGCGAACTGTTCTCCAGGGAAACTGGGCCGCTCTCCGCAAAGGGATGGGCGGTCTTTGCGACTTGATTGGAGCTTATTGTGGATTGAATGTCAGGGACCCCCCGCGAGGGTCGGTTAAACATGGCAAAAGTTTGGGTCGCCATGTTGTCGGAGGCAAATCCGGCGCCGGACGGAGGGTCGCAGGCCAACGCGGCGTCACCGCATTTGCGGGTGCGGATATTGGGCGGGGATGCCCTAACACGTATGTATTTTACACCGCGAGAGCGGTTGTAGAAGAAAATACTCGTATGAGTATTTAATAAATTGAGGAGGAACTTTAATATGAAAAAAGTTCTCGTAGTTTTTGCGGCGGCAGTCGCAATTGTTTTCATGGGGTGCGCGTCAGTCAACCTGCCTGTGGCAGCGGCAGGCGGCGCCGTCGGCGCCAAAACCGGAAGGGTCGAAGTAACGAGCTTCTACCTTGGCCTATTCGGCGGTCCAGTAGACGCCGGCGCTGCGGCGGCGGCAAAAGCGGGCGGAATCACCCAGATCGCAACGGTCGATACGGAAGTGATACCGGGTATCCTTGGTTTGTTTAGAACCTTCGTTACCACAGTTACCGGCAATTAGCCTGTAGACTGCCTGATTCAGAATTTGGCCACGGGGCCCGCGGATGAACAAAGCGGGCCCCGTGGTTCATTGTTTTGCGGAGTCATTATGCTTCCACCAAAATGTTTTTTCCTTGCTCTTGTTGTTGTGCTTGCGGGATGCGCCACAAGGAGAGTTCCCCTTATTACGCAGCCGGTCGCAGCCGGCGTCGTTCAGTTTTTTATCCCGCCGACGGCGTGGAGCGTCTCCCCAGGCGGCGTGGACGCCGTCAAAATTGACGCAACATACCGAACGCTCAAAGGCAATGCCGCTTTTTGCAACATTTCTTTTTTTGGGGAAAAATCCATCCCGGCAATGCCCTCGTCGCTCAAACTTATCGCCGATGGAAAGGACTATCCCTTGGGCGGCGTCTCGATCGTCTATGTGGACGCCGCAAACAAGGAGCTGCGCATCACGGCAAACCTTGCCGGCGAAGAGTTTATCCAGGCGGCGTCCGCCGGATCGATCGCCCTCGGCTTTGTCTGCGGCGACGCAACCTACAAGGCGGAAGCTTCAAAGGCTTTCTACAGCCTCGCCGACCGCTTTTCGCAAGAGGTCGTCTATTACGGCAAATGATGGGGCGCGGCGGCGGCGACTCCCCGCAGCAGGGTGTAGGCGTAGGAGCGCCCCGCCTACACCGCCCCGCTGGCGATGCCCACGTACGCCCGAAGGCGGACTTGCCAGTCCCGACCGCTTTCCCGAAGGCGCGTGGCGGCAACGGATTCCAACACAATGCCCACCCGCTTTCCGCTTTTTTGGAACGCTTGCACACAGGATGGAACCGCGCCACATCCTCTTCGGTAAGTTCAGGCATTTCCTCCATCCATCCGTCTTGCAAGGGGGGCTCCCCTCTCATGGGGCGTAGGGTGTATACTGGGGGCCATGGCAAAGATACGCATGAAAAACGCCGTCGTCGAAATGGACGGCGATGAGATGGCGCGGGTGCTCTGGGCGCTGGTGAAGGAAAGGCTGCTGCTGCCTTTCGTCGACCTCAAGACCGAATACTACGATTTGTGCATCGCAAACCGCGACCGAACGGGGGACGGCGTCACCGTGGAGAGCGCGAACGCGATTGTGCGCGCGGGCGTGGGAGTCAAATGCGCGACGATTACGTCCAACGCGGCGCGCATGGCGGAGTATGGGCTTGCGGCGCTGACGGCAAGCCCGAACGCGACGATACGGGCGATACTCGACGGCACGGTCTTCCGCAAGCCGATTGCCGTCGCGCGCGTAAAGCCGACCGTGCGGTCGTGGAAATGGCCTATTGTGATTGCCCGCCACGCGTACGGCGACGTGTATAAAAACGCGGAGATGCTTGTTCCAGGGGCGGGAAAGCTAGAGTTAGTCTGGACAAGCCTCGACGGCGCAGAAAGAAGAGTCCTCGTCGCCGATATGAAGGCCGCCGGCATCGCGCAGGGAATGCACAACCTGGACGAATCGATCAGGAGCTTCGCCCGCTGCTGTTTCCGCATGGCGCGGGACGAGGGGCTGCCGCTGTGGTTTGCCGCGAAGGATACCATCTCAAAGATTTACGACGGCAGGTTCAAGGACATCTTCCAGGAGGTGTTCGAGGGCGAGTTTGCGGGGTCGGGCGTCGCGTACCACTATTCGCTGATTGACGACGCGGTGGCCCGCATCGTTAAGTGCGAGGGCGGCCTCGTCTGGGCGTGCAAAAATTACGACGGCGATGTGATGAGCGACATGGTGGCCAGCGCGTCAGGCAGCCTGGCAATGATGACCAGCGTACTCGTCTCGCCGTCGGGGGCCTATGAATACGAGGCGGCCCACGGCACCGTGCAGCGCCATTACTACCGCTGGCTCAAAGGCGAAAAGACAAGCACGAACCCCGTCGCCCTCATCTTCGCGTGGACCGGCGCCCTCATTAAACGCGCGGAGCTGGACGGCGTACCCAGACTCTTCGACTTCGCCAAACGCCTCGAAGCGAAGACGCTTGCAACCATCGAAAGCGGCTGGATGACCGCCGACCTCGCCGCCATAGCCGAGCCCGCGCCCGCGCGGGCGCTGGACAGCGAAGAGTTCATCGCAAAAATCGCGCAAGGAATGTAAAGCGACATGGACCAGACCATACCATTGAAGAGCGGCGACCGGGCAGAACTCGAACTCCTGTTCGACGTCGCGCGCACACTGGACAAACACGTCGAACTCCGCGTGGCCCTCGGCCCCATCCTCACCATGATCAAAATCCGCTGGGGCCTGAAGAACGGCATGGCAACCCTCTTAAACCGCGCCACCGGCCTCCTCAAAATCGAAGAAGCCGAAGGCCTCACCGAAGAAGAAAAGGAGCGCGGCCTCTATCGACTCGGCGAAGGACTCGTCGGCAGAGTCTTCGAGACCGACGCGCCGATAGCCTCGAAGGACCTCTCCAGGGAAACGCATTTCCTCAACCGCGCGAAAAACCGCAGCCGCGAGGACATGGCAGGCATGAGCTACATCTGCGTCCCCATACGCTCAGGCGGCGCCGTCATCGGCACGTTAAGCGCGGAACGGCGCTTCGCCGAGCCCCACGGCGAAGGCGAAAAACAGATGGCAAACGACAAAAGCTTCCTCGAAAAGGTGGCCTCCCTCATCGCCGACTCAGCCAAGCTCCGCGAGCGCATCATGGAAGAGCAATTCCGCCTCAGGCGCGGCGGGGAAGCGGCAGGCGCCAAGAGAGAACCACACGGCTGCGACATCTTCGGCAGAATCGCCCGAGGCAGCGGCATCATCGGCACAAGCAACGCCCTGCGCGACGCATACGAAATGCTCAAGCAGGTGGCGCCCAGCGACGCCACCGTCCTGATAAGCGGCGAAAGCGGCACGGGGAAAGAGCTTATCGCCGCCGAGATATTCCGGCTTTCGCGGCGCGCCGGCGGCCCCTTTTTAAAGCTCAACTGCGCGGCGCTCCCCGAATCCATCATCGAAAGCGAACTCTTCGGCCACGAAAAAGGCGCCTTCACCGGCGCCGTCGTCCAACGCAAAGGCCGCTTCGAGCTTGCCCACCGCGGCACCATCTTCCTCGACGAAATCGGCGACCTCCCCCCCCAAGTGCAGGTAAAACTCCTCCGCGTCCTCCAGGAGCGCGAACTCGAGCGCGTCGGCGGCGCCCAGACCCTCAAAGTCGACGTCAGACTCATCGCGGCAAGCAACAAAGACCTCGAAAAAGAAACCCGCGAAGGCCGCTTCCGCGAGGACCTCTTCTACCGACTCAACGTCTTCCCCCTGCAACTCCCACCCCTGCGCGAACGCAAAGGCGACATCATGCTCCTCGCCGACCACTTTACCGAGAAATACGCCGAAAAGAACGGCAAACTCATCAAGCGCATCTCCGCCCCCGCCATCGACCTCCTCACAAGCCACACCTGGCCCGGCAACGTCAGAGAACTCGAAAACTGCATCGAGCGCGCCGTCATACTCTCCACCGACATGGTAATCCACGCCCACAATCTCCCCCCCAGCCTCCAAACAGCCATATCCACCAACACACACCCCAACGCCACCCTCCAATCCGCCCTCTCCCGCCTCGAAAAAGAAATGATACTCGAAACCCTCAAAACAACCCACGGCAACATCCACGCCGCCGCCCTCAACCTCGGCCTCACCGACCGGCAGATGGGCCTCCGCCTCCACCACTACGCCATAAACTGGCGCGCCTTCAGAAAGCCCACCGTGTAGGGGAGAGCGCCCCCCCGCCGCCGTTTATACGCGTCTTTTTTCTCAAATGTGACAGATAGTCCGTAGATTTATAGTCCACACTCCTCTACCGTCCTTATATGCCTGATGAAACTGACCCCTTGCTTTCAGCATTTGGGGAGCAATTAAGAGAATTTCGCAAGAAGAAAGGAGTATCTCAAGAGAATTTCGCCTTTGATACCGGACTTGATAGAACATACATATCAGGTCTGGAGTGTGGAAAGCGGAATCCATCATTGAAGATAGTGTTCCGGCTCGCGAAAGCGCTCGGTATTGAAGCCAGCGAATTGCTCAAGGATGTTCATCAAACAGGAGA
>JAITNO010000191.1 GCA_031290405.1 Spirochaetaceae bacterium | reverse complement strand
GCGGTAAAGCGATGTCAAAACAAAAATGGTATGAGGCGCCGCTCATCGCGGCGGAGGCGGTGTATTGGAAGACGCCTTCCGAGATTTGGTTTTGGGCTTCGATACTCTCGTTTGCCGCATCTCTTGCCGTGGGTATCTTCGTTCCTTCCGAGCCGAACGCGCTTTATCTGCGGAATGTCTCGGAGTTAAGCAGGGCGGAATCGTTTATCAGGCGAAACTTGTACCATATTGTTTTGATAGTGTTTATAGCGGTGTTTATTTTTTTATATTTTTTCTATAAAGACAAACCGCGTAAAAGAAAAAAATTATATCATAAGGCGCAATTTATTTTTGCGGCGGGTATCATTCTTGCTGTTTGGGATCTACTCACCGCAAAGAGCAGAATACTACCCATCCCCTACTGTCCGGGATTTTCAGAAATTGTTACGGTGATGTTTGATGACCGCATCCTGTTACTGGTAAGCATGGCCTATTCCTTCAGGCTCTTTGCGGCGGGTTTAATTTTAGGCACCACGCTGGGCATTGTTACCGGCGCCTGCATAGGCTGGTCGAAACAGTGGGATTACTGGCTGTCGCCGGTCATCAGGGTAAGCGGCATCATTCCCGCCGTCGCGTGGCTGCCCATCGCGCTGATGGTGTTCCCCAACAGTTTTACGACGGGGCTTTTTTTAATTTTTATATCGTCGTGGTTTCCCGTTTCATCAATGGCGGCAAGCGGGATATTGGCGACGCCGGTCTCGTATTTTGAAGCGGCAAAGACGCTCGGCGCGGACAATAAATTTTTATTGTTCAAGGTGGCGATACCCAACGCGATGCCGAGTATGTTCACCGGCATCATGACGGCGACGGCGTTTTCATTTACCACGCTGATAGTGTCCGAGATGGTCGGCGCGAAGGCGGGACTGGGCTTCTACATTAACTGGGCAAAGGGCTGGGGCAATTATTCAAAGGTATATGCCGCGATCATCATCATCGCGCTTGAATTTTCTATTATCATCGCAATCATAAACGCGATACGCTCAAACACCTTGCGCTGGCAGAGGGGTATCGTGCGATGAATATGATTGCTAACGGCGAGACATTGATTGCGATACAGAATGTTGACCGAATCTATCTTGATGTAAACGGCAATCGCATCTATGCGTTAAAAAATATCAATCTTGAAATTAAAAAGGGCGAGTTCATCACGTTTATCGGGCCTTCAGGCTGCGGTAAAACGACGCTGCTCCGCCTTATCGCCGGCCTCGATAAACCGGAGGAAGGCAAACTGCTCTTTGAAGGGCGCGCAATTTCAGGCCCCGGCTTTGAGCGCGGCTATATATTTCAGCAGCCGACGCTCTTTCCGTGGAACACGGTGGAAGAAAATGTCGCTACCGGCCTTCGCGCGCGTAAGCAATACGACGTTAAAAAAGACAGCATAAAAGATTATATCAACATGATAGGGCTTAACGGTTTTGGAAAAACCTACCCCCACCAGCTATCCGGCGGCATGGCGCAGCGTGTGGCGATAATACGGGCGCTCATTAACGAGCCGAAGGTGCTGCTCCTCGACGAGCCGCTTGCCGCGCTGGATGCCTTTAAGCGCATTGAACTGCAGAACCAGTTGCTTTCAATCTGGAAAAAAACGGCGGCAACCTTTGTGATGGTAACGCACGATGTTGAGGAGGCGCTTTATTTAAGCGAGCGCATCGTGGTGATGTCGCCGCGTCCGGGCCAGCTTGCCCACATCGTTGACATTGATTTGGGCAAGGAACGCAGCCGCAGCGGCGATACCTTTATCGCGCTGCGTAAACAAATATTGAAAATACTGCAGAACATCATTGCCGCGCCGCCGCCTGATTGGGTGATATGATGGACAGTCCCCGTCTGGAGTTAAGCATTATTTGTGTTCTTACGCTATCGACCAGTCCACGAGCGTCAGGCTGGCGATGTTCTTGAAATGGCGGGTGTTGTTGGTCACCAGCGTCAGGTCGTAAGTTTGGCAAAAGGCGGCGATGAGGATGTCCATGTCGTTGCAGATGCGGCCTTTGCTTTTAAGGTCGGCATGAATGTTCACGGCGGCCTCAAAAACCGCGTTGGTCGCCTCGCCAAGGGGGCAACGCCGCAGCAGATCGTCAAATCTGCGGAGCTGCCTTGTGGCTTTTGCGGCAACCAGACCGCGCTGAGCGCGCCGTTGGCGTTGCCGGTAGCGGGGTAGGTGGCAAAGTTCGTGTCTGCGTCCTGCACAGCGTTTGTTAAGCCCATTGCGAATGACCCATGTCGGAATGGCCAGCGGCTTCCAGAAGGGGGGCGTGGAGGAAGGCCTCACGCTGAGGTCGGGGAGAAACCCCACGCGGAGGCACAGAGACTGGAGATCCCTCACCCCTCGTCGTGGAGAATCTTGAGCGTCTGCTCGGCGCAGGAATCCCAGCTAAAGAGTTTTGCCCGTTCGATCCCCGTCGCAACAAGCTTTGCGTGCAAAACATCGTCGGTGGCGAGGGCCACCATGCGGTCCGCCATGTCTTCGGCGTCGAAGGGCTCGAAATAGAGCGCGGCGTGCTCCGCCGTTTCCGGCAGGGCGGCGGCGCGCGCGCAGGCGACGGGAACGCCGGACGCCATCGCCTCGACGGCCCCCGACCCAAACCCCTCGTAATGCGAAGGAATGACCACAAAATCCGCCGCCGCATAGAGTTTAGGCAGATTGTTTGCCGGGAAATTGCCGGCAAAGAAAATGTCGTTGCGGTATCTCGAAGACAGGGCGTCCATTTTAATGCGCTCAGCACCGTGGTCGTCGGAGCCGGCAAATACCAGCCGGTGCGGATACTTTGTTCTCTCTTTAAATATTTCAAACGCCTTAATCAACGTTATATGGTTCTTTATCGGATGATGGAGGCGCGCCGTGTAAAGGATGTAGGGCCTCTTGAAACTAAACGGCTGCGTCAATACAAGGCTGTCTGATTCCGTAGGACGCGGATAGTATATCGAAGCGTCGACGCCGTTGGGTATGACTTCGATGCGCGACTCGCGGACGTTTACTTTTTCGATAAGCTCTTGTTTAACCCACGTGCTTACCGCAATCACCCGGTCCAGCTTCCGCAGGGAATCAGGAAGGATCACGCGGAGGAGGGCGCCAAGATGCTCCCTCGTCTTTCGCGTCCCCCAATAGGCGGCCATGTCGTGCACCGTCCCAATCGAAAAACAGGGGAACTTATTCGGCAGACGGCGGTGCGCCGCCGGAAAAAAACAAATGTTAAAGTTTCGCAGCGCGGCAAACTGAGGAAACTTAAAATAATGCCACAGGGAGTTTGCCGTCTTGCCGCTGATCTTCCCGACGGGGATGAAATCAATCTTCTCCGATAGGTTGGTGAAGGCAAAGCGGTCGAATTCCCAGCCGAACAGTTCATAGAGAATGCCCGAAGGAGGGATGCGCTTCAACAGCTGCGTCAGATACGCCCCCCCCGAGCTGCCGACGTTGCAGGTAAACGTGTCAACGCCTATCTTCATCATCGTTGCGCCTCCCCTCCCAGGGTGATGAGCGCTATCTCTCCAACATTTCCAAAGCGCATGGGCGGCCCCCACCACCGCGCCCCAGAACTAATATAGAGAACGGCGTTTTCCGCATGATACAGGCCGTAGTTGTACTTCATAAAAAACCGCCGCGCAATTTCCACAGGCGGAATCTGCCCCGCGTGCGTGTGCCCCGAAAGCTGTATGATGGCATGATCCGGTATGTTCTGTACGATGTCAAACGATTCGGGTCTGTGGCTTAGAAAGAGAACGGGGAGGTCCTTGCGGGCGGAGGAAAAGGCGCTTTGGATGGCCTCTGTGTTCCTCCAATCGACGTCGTTGACTCCGGCAACGATGATGGTTTCATCTATCAAAACGCTTTCATTCTGCAACATGACGATGCCGGTTTTTCGGCAAAGCTCGGAAAATATTGGCAAGCCGGTGTAATAATCGTGATTGCCGCTTACCGCGAAGACGCCGTATTTCGCGTGCAGCGCGTCAAAGCCATAGCGTTTATACGCGTCGTCTTTCACGATGTCAACGTCGATAAGATCCCCTATGATGACGATCATATCAGCCTGCAACGACGCCGTCTTTTCAAACAGCCTGACGATATCTTTAGGGTCCGTTGAGTCATTGATGTGCACGTCCGAAATCGCCGCTATCGTCAGGGAACGTTTGTTCAATGCGGGGACGGCAATGTCCACTTCTTTGACGCGCAAGATACAACCGGCGTTCACGATTGACCACAGCGAAGAAGCCACGCAGACGATTAAACAGACGAGTGTGGAGTAATGGCGGAAGTTCTTTATCTTAAAGACCAGCATGACAAGGTTAAGAGCCTCGTTGACAATGCAGAACGAAAGGGTGATTGCCCATATCCCCATGATGATGTAGCCGAGCGGGGTAAGGAATGCAATAAAACCGGCGCTTTGCCTTCTGCCTAAAAAAACGGCGACGCATATCAATCCTGCGATAAGAAAGAGCGCGTAGACGACATACTTTAAGCGCGAATTTATTTTGGCGACGGATACTACTCTGTTCGCTATGTAAAACGATGCCGCTAAAAAAATGAGCAAAAAATACTTAAACAATGTTTATCCTCCTCGCCGATACTTCGCCGTCTGTTCCGTTTCAAAGACGCGTCCCTGAGCGTCTATGCCGACGACAAGGCGCATATTTTCCATTTCGAGAGCCTTCATCGATTCCGCCCCCAAATCTTCGTATGCCAGAACCGCGCACCGTTTTACCTGCTTCGAGATGAGCGCCGCGGCGCCGCCGTAACTTAAAAAATATACCCGTTTATACTGCGCGCACAATGCCGCCGCCGCCGCCGTCCGGGGGCCTTTGCCGATCGTCGCGGAGACTCCCTGTTTGTAGACCTCTTCCAAAAACGCGTCCATGCGGAAAGACGTTGTAGGCGCGATGGAGCCGATGATCTGTGAGGGTTTTGCGGGGCACGGACCAGCGTAAAAGAGTATCTTTCCTTGTAAATCAACCGGAAGAGCTTTATTCCCGGCAAGCGCGTCTACAATCCGCTTGTGCGCCGCGTCTCGCGCCGTTATGATTTCCCCGCTTAGTTCGACGACGTCCCCCGCCCGTAGCAAAGTTAGCGCCTCGCCCGAAAGAGGCGTTCTAAGCGACGCTGTCTTCCCCTGCCCCATCATTCCCCCGCCTCCTCTCTCATAATGTAATGCTCTTATGACGCGCCGCGTGGCATTGAAAATTAAGCGCTATGGGCAACGCGGTAACATGGCAAGGATATTCTTGTATATGCACGTCAAGCGCGGTAATTCTGCCGCCCATTCCCAGCGGCCCTATTCCCAAATCGTTAATCGCCGAAAGCAATTGTTCTTCCAACGCCGCATAGCGGGGATTTTTATTCCGCTCCCCCACAGAACGGAGCAGGGCTTTTTTTGCAAGCAACGCGCAGTAATCCATGGTGCCGCCCAAGCCTATCCCCAAAATGACGGGGGGGCAGGGGTTGCCGCCGGCCGCCTCGACCGCCTTTAACACAAAGCCTTGTATCGCGTCTTCGCCGCCTGAGGGGAGCAGCGTGGCAAAAACGCTCATGTTTTCGCTGCCGCCGCCTTTCGGCAGCACGGTAATGGCAAGCCCATCGCCCGGTACGATTTCCGTATGCAACACCGCAGGAGCATTGTCCCCGGTGTTTACCCTGTCAAGCGGATCCCGCACGATGGATTTCCGCAGGAAGCCTTCGGTGTAACCCTTTCGGACGGCTTCATTCACGGCGTTTGCAAGCGGTTCGCCCGTCCAGGAAATCTCCTGGCCGACGTTCATAAAAATTACGCAGGTTCCCGTGTCTTGGCAGCATGGAATCCGTTCTTTTTTTGCGACGGCGGCATTCTTAAGGATGATCTCAAGAGCGTCTTTCCCATAGGGCGATTCTTCTTTTTGCAGCGCATTTTCCAGCGAACACATCTGATCGTCGTTAAGATTGCAACACGCGTCAATAATCAAATTCGATATTGCCGGAATAAGTTCCGATGTATTTATAAGACGGCGCACCTACTGTTCAGTTTCCTTCTGCATAATGAGTTTAATGCTGTTTATCTTTCTACCATCCATGTCATGAATGATAAAAATCAGGTTGTTGTAGTGGACCTTTTCGTTTTTCGCGGGGATCTTCCCAAAAAGGTCAAAGACAAAGCCGCCGAGCGTGTCAAACTCATCGACCGGCAATTCAATGTTGATGCTTTTCGCGAGGTCTTCCAAGTTAACGCGGGCGTCGCAAAGCCACACGCTGTCGTTTAATTTGACAATATCTTCTTTTTCGTTGTCAAATTCATCCTGTATGTCGCCGACAATCTCTTCGAGTATGTCTTCCAGGCTCACAATGCCCGACATACCGCCATACTCGTCAACGACAATCGCAATATGTACGTGCTGCGACTGAAACTCATGGAATAATTCGTCAATGTGTTTGGATTCGGGAACGAAAAACGGCTTATGCAAAACCTCTTCAATTTCAAAATCATTCTTGGTAACCAATTTTTTTAGTATGTCTTTTACATACACGATGCCAATAACATTGTCGGTTGTGTTTTTATAGACCGGAAAACGCGAATGTTCGCTGTTCGCGATAATTTTTAATATGTCATCCTTAGGGATGTCGGATTGAAGAAACACCGTGTCGATACGCGGCACCATAATTTCTTTTACCGTCGTCTCTCCGAATCCAATAATGCCGCGTATCATCTCCTGTTTCTCTGTTTCAAGAGACCCATAATCCTGAATAGGATCGCCTTTCTTTCTGAATAATCTTTTAAAGAAATTCTTTTCCATCATAACAAGTCCCCTATTTTTGTTGAACGCATCCAGGACGCTTCTAACATATAATTGCATCCCCGGACAGTTCCCTGATAATTTTTTCCTGCAACGCCAGCATGGGCTCCACGCGGAGCGCTTCGGCGCTTATATCGTCTATAGCGTGATTAAACCCGTTAAGATGCAGAATGCCGTGAATCAAAAGACGGCGGAGTTCCTCATCCTCGCTTACGTTAAAGCGTCGGGCGTTTTCCGTCAGGCTTTCAAGCGAGATAACAATGTCTCCGGGTATGTGGCGATCCTCCCCGTCTTCGTTTACCGTCTCGCCTAAAGGAAACGAAAGCACATCCGTCGCTTCGTCTTTGTTTCGGTATCGTCCGTTCAATTCCCGAATAAACGCGTCATTGCAGAACAGTATGGAAACATCCCAGTTATGACGGTCCAGCTTTTCCAGCGTCTTTACCATAAAGGTTTCCGCCCTCTGCGCCCAAGCGGGCAGGGGAGCTCCAGAGGCCGCCACATCGACTCTATTCATTGGGTTCGACCTTTTGCACGCCGCCTGAGGCGGGAATCTTTGGATATTCGATGCGTGAATGGTAGTAACCGGTCAACACACGGACAAAAGCTTTTTTTATTGTTTCCAATTCGCGGAATGTCAACTCGCAGTCGGCAAGCTGTTCCGCGTCGACCTTTTTGGAGACAAGCTCGTTAATAAACTTTTCAAGGCGGCCTGCGCTCGGCTTGTCCAGCGTACGGACAGCCGCTTCGGTAATGTCGGCAAGCATGACGACGGCGGCTTCTTTGGCGCGAGGGGGATGTCCGGGGTAACAGAAGTCTTCTTTGTTGACCTCGCCTTCTTTCTTCAACGCTTCGTAGTAGAAATATGATATAAGACTGTTGCCGTGATGAGTCGCTATTATATCAATCACCTCATTGGGCAGTCCCACCGCCCTTCCTTTTTCGATGCCAAGTTTTACATGGCTGCGGATAACCGTCGCGGAAAGGCGCGGATTCATCAACTCATTGTGTTTATTGTCGTTGCGCTGGTTTTCGACAAAGTATTCAGGCTGGTCGATTTTGCCTATGTCATGGTAATAGGCCCCCGCGCGGGCAAGCAAAGCGCGCGCCCCAATCTCCTGGCACGCCGCTTCGGCCAAATTGGCCACAAGCATCGAATGACTGAACGTCCCCGGCGTCTTTTGCGCCAGTTGGCGCATCAAGGGCGCGCTTAGGTCGAGCAATTCGATCAACTTGAACATCGTCGCGCAGTGAAGCATATTTTCCAAAATGGGCGTAATCCCCAACACCAGCATCCCCGAGGCTATGCCGTTGACCGCCGCCCAAAATAGAATGATAGGCTGGAACACCAGGTAGCTCGTGCGCGACATCAGTATTGCGCCCGCCGCGACGACGTTTATAATCGCCACCACGACGCCCGCTTTTACCATGTCCATGCGCTGCCGTTCGCTGCGCAGCACATACACAGCCGACACCGCGGAGGCAAGCGCAAAGAAGTAGGAACTCACGTCGTAGAAGCCCGTCATGAACGCGCCCAGGGGAAGCAACACAGCCATCACCCTGGCAATGTCGCTTGAAATCATTATCGCCATCAGCATGACGATGAGAGCGCTCGGCATCGCGATGGAGCAGGGCATATATCCGGTTAAATGTATCGAGCACAATTTCGCGCTGATAAAGTAGAGCGCCGTCAGCGCCGATAAAAGGCATACTTCGTTGTTGTTAAGCCGTTTCCCTGTCGCTCTGCGCCCGCACAGGTATATAAAGAAGAAATAATATATCACCGCATAGAGGATGAGCACCCCCACTATCTGATGAAACGCCAGCAGACGGTGATTTATCGAGATAATCGAAACCAGCGCCAACGTGATGAACGTGGCAAGCCCCATCTGCCATGTCGCCGTCGATTCTTTAATCAGCCTTTCGATTGTTTTAACAAGCGGCGCGCGCTCGCCGTTATTTTTCTTTTTCACTGTTGAACTCCGCCGCTTTTTCCGCATTGTCGTAGGCGCGAACAATCTTTTTTATCAAAGGATTGCGAACAACGTCGTCGGCCGCCAGCCGCGTTACCTTTATGCCGTCAATGCCGCCTAAAATCGAAATCGCGTGCAGCAACCCCGATTCAACGCGCTTGGGCAGGTCAATCTGCGTAACGTCGCCGGTGATTACCGCGCGCGAGCCGCCGCCAAGCCGCGTCAAAAACATCTTCATCTGTTCTTTCGTCGTATTCTGCCCCTCGTCCAGAATGATAAAAGCGTCGTTAAAACTCCTGCCGCGCATATAGGCAAGCGGCGCAAGCTCGATAACGCCGTTCTCTTCAAGCCGCGATATAAGCTCGCCGGAGACCAGCGATTCCATCGCGTCGTAGAGCGGGTGAAGGTAGGGATGTATCTTTTGCACAAGGTCGCCGGGCAAAAACCCCAGACTCTCGCCGCTTTCCACGACGGGGCGCGTCAAAACAAGCTTGCGGATCTTTTTCGACAGAACCATCGAGAGCGCCGAGGCAATCGCGAGGAACGTCTTGCCCGTGCCCGCAGGGCCGATGCTAAAGTTGACATCGTATGTGCGGATGGCGTCGATATAGCGCGCCTGATTCCCGCTGCGGGGAAACACCTTGCCAAAGCCGCCGGGAATCGCAATCATCGAATCGCGGAATTTCCCGCCGCCGCCCGCGGCATTCACCGGCACATTCGCCAGGGCGCGGACGAATTCCGGCGTCGGCGTTTCCCCCTCGCGGACCGCCTCAATCAGGTTGCCCATCAGTATTTTGAATTTCTCCGCGCCTGCGGCATCGAGGCCAACCGGGCGCAGCTCATTTCCCCGCACCGCCACCTTGCAGCCGAGGCTCCCCTCAATGGCTTTTAGATTGCCGTCGTTCGTCCCGCAAACTCCGCTGACGAGTTCGCCGTCGTCTAACACTATTGTAACACTGTCGTCCAAGCGCACCTCTGGAAAAGAGTCTATGCAGGTTTCGCCCATTGGTCAATATGCGCGCAAACCGGGAGGGCCCCGCCCCCGCCCCCTCTCTTTATGAAAACAAAGCCCAAGGCTGGGGAGGGCGGCTCGCGAGCATAAGGCGCATTGCTGGGGGCATGGCACCGTAGGGCGCTGCAAAAAAGACTGGACAGCGGGGGCAAAACCCGCGTAGAATAAAACCCTTATGACAATAGCTTCAATCGACATACAGGAAGGCTCCGTCGTCCAGCTAAGGCAGGGCGACGAGCTCGTGTTGCGGCGGGAAGACGCCGCCGACTTGGCGCGGCAGTTTGACCGCTGCGGCGAAGTCGCCGTCATCGACCTGGACGCCGCGATGGGCAAAGGCTCCAACGCCGGCATCGTCAAGAGCCTCCTCCGCCTTGCGCAGTGCCGCGTGGGCGGCGGCGTCAGAACCGTCGATGCGGCTGTGGAACTCGTCAGCCTGGGCGCCGAAAAGATCATCGTCGGCTCGGCCGCGCTCCGCTGTCCCGACCGTCCGGGCTTTGCCGTCAACGCCGCCTTCCTCGATCAGCTTGCCCGAAAAATCGGGCGCGAGCGCCTGGTCGTCGCCGTCGACGCCCGCTCCCGCGACATCCTCGCCGACGGCTGGAAGACCGCCACCGGCCTCCCCCTCGTCGACACAGCCCGGCAAATCGAGCGCTACGCCGGCGAACTCCTCTGGACCTGCGTCGAGCGCGAAGGCACCATGACCGGCATCGACATGGAAACCCTCCGCCTCCTGCGGGGCGCCGTCTCCTGCCGCATCACCGTCGCCGGCGGCGTTACTACAATAGAAGAAATCGAACTGCTCGCCTCCGCCGGCTGCGACGTTCAGCTCGGCATGGCCCTCTACACCGGCACAATCAGCCTCGAAGACGCCTTCATCCACAGCCTCAACTGGGCCAAAAGCGCCGACAAGCTCCTCCCCGTCATCGCCCAGAGCCCCGACGGCCAAGTGCTCATGACCGGCTTCACCGACGCCGAGGCCCTTGCCCGCACATTCGACAGCGGCAAGCTCTGTTTCCACAGCCGCACCCGCGACAAACTCTGGATGAAAGGGGAAAGCAGCGGCAACACCCTGGGGCTTATCCGCCTGCGCGCCGACTGCGACCGCGACGCCATCCTCGCCACCGTCCAGCCCGCCGGCCCCGTCTGCCACTCAGGCGCCCACAGCTGCTTTGAAACCGGCCCGCGCTTCACCATCCAGCGCCTGCAAGCCATCATCGAAGAACGCCTGCGGACGGCCCCGCAGGGCTCCTACACCGCCTCCCTCTCCGTCGACAAAGTACGCCGCAAAGTGATGGAAGAGGCCTACGAGCTCTGCACCGCCCGCACGCCCGAAGAAAGCGTCTGGGAGGCCGCCGACCTCTTCTACCACGCGACCCTCCTCCTCTCGAAAACCGACGTCTCCGTCGAGCGCGTCTTCGCCGAACTCGACCGCCGCCACAAAGAAGACGGCGCCCACAAGAAGCGCTTCAGCCTTTAATATGAAGAGGGGGGGCGCTCCCCTCCCGCGCGCTCTAGCGAATGGCCCGTTCGCTAGAGCGAATGGCCCGTTCGCTAAAGCGAATGACCTGTTCGCTAAAGCGAATGACCCGTTCGCTAGAGCGAACGGCCTGCGCGCCGCAGCGTCAAAACAGCCTGCCAAGCCGTCAATAGGGTGTGTAGAGCCCTCCAGAGCCTGTCCCGATCCAAAAGCCCGCGCTACGCCTTTTCGACCTTTACCAGCCAGCGCTCTTCGCCCGCCTCCACGGCGCTCATGCCGTCCGGGGCGTTTGCCCAGTCGATGCGGACGGACAGGGTTTCGGCGGCGATGTAGTCGGTGAAGGCGCGGCCTGCGGCTTCGAGCTTTGCCGGGCCGGAGAGGGTGAGCGCGATGCGGTCGCTCACGCGGAGGCCCGATTCTTTGCGGATGTTCTGGACGGCGCGCACAAGGTCGCGCACGGCGCCTTCGTTCCAGAGGGCGGGGGTGATTTCCGCGTCCAGCGCGACGGTAAGGCTCCCCTCGTTGAGCACTTTAAGGCCGGTCTTTTCGATGCGCTTGATGTCGAGTTTGCAGGCGGTCAATGCCACGCGCCGGTCGGCCACGTCGAGCGTTACGGCGCCGCCGGCCAGGAGCGTTTGGATGTCATCGCGCGAGAGGGCCTCGATCTTTTCGCCTGCTTCCTTCATGTCTTTGCCCAGTTCTTTGCCCAACACGCGAAAGTTCGCCTTCGCGCGGTATTCGACGAGCTCCGCCTCGTTGTCGCGAAAGAGGACTTCTTTTACGTTGAGCTCCTCGCGGATGATGTCGCGCATCTCGACGAGGGCGGCCATTTCGGCGCCGTCGCGCGTAACGAGTTCGACGGAGCCTAAGGGCTGGCGGACTTTGATGTTCTGCGCGGCGCGCAGCGCGCGCCCGATGGAGACGGCTTTCTGCACGGCGCTCATCTTGTATTCGAGTTCCCGGTCGATGCGCTTTTCGTCGACGCGGGGCCAGTCGCTCAAGTGGATGGAGGGGGGGGCGTCCCCCTTACGCAGGTTCTGGTGTATCGCCTCCGTGATGAAGGGCATGAAAGGGGCGGCGACGGCGATAAGGGTGGACAGGGCGGCGTGGAGGCAGGCGTAGGCTTCGACTTTGTCGGCGTCGTTTTCGCTGCGCCAGAAGCGCCGCCGGCTGCGGCGGATGTACCAGTTGTTCAGGAGGTCGATGAAGCTGACGATGGGGTCGATGGCCTTGTCCAGCGCGTAGCTGGAGAGGGCGGCGTCCACCTTGCCCACCAGCGTCTGCGCGGCGGAGAGTATCCAGCGGTCAAGGGGGTTGGCGGGCTTGTCGGGCGCCGCGCCGGGGGTAAGACAATCAATGTTGGCGTAGGTAACGAAGAAGCTGTAGGCGTTCCACAGGGGCAGGATGACGCTTTTAAGGACTTCGCGCACGCCCTCGTCGGAATAGCGCAGGTCGTCGGCCTTGATGACGCCGCTGTGCATAAGGAAGATGCGGATGGCGTCGGCGCCGAATGTGTTAAGGGCCTCGGTGGGGTCGGTGTAGTTTTTAAGGCTCTTGCTCATCTTCTTGCCGTCGCTTGCCAGCACGAGCCCCGTTACGATGCAGTTCTTGAAGGCGGGGCGGCCGAAGAGGGCGGCGGCGAGTACGGTGAGGGTGTAGAACCAGCCGCGCGTCTGGTCGAGGCCTTCGTTGATGAAGTCGGCGGGGAAGTGGCTTTCAAAGAACGCTTTGTTTTCAAAGGGGTAGTGGCTCTGCGCGTAGGGCATGGCGCCTGACTCGAACCAGCAGTCGAGGACTTCGGGGATTCTCCGCATCGTGCCGCCGCAGGCGCAGGGGATGGCGATGGCGTCGACGAATTGTTTGTGGAGGTCGCCGGCGGCAACGCCGGAAAGCTCCCCCAGCTCGGCGCGGCTGCCGACGCAGATGGTCTTTCCGCAGTCGGGGCATTTCCAGATGGGCAGCGGGTTCCCCCAGTAGCGGTTGCGGGAGATGGCCCAGTCGCGCGCGCCCTCAAGCCACTTGCCGAAGCGGCCGGCCTTGATGTGCTCCGGCGTCCAGCCGATTTCGGCGTTGGCGGCGAGCATATCGCCCTTGATCTTCTGCACGTCGACGAACCACGAGCCGACGGCGCGGTAGATGAGCGGGCTGTCGCAGCGCCAGCAGTGCGGATACGCGTGGAGGATCTGCTCGCGCTTGTAGAGCTTGCCCTGCGCCTTGAGCCGCTCGATGATGTCCTTGTCGCAGTCTTTGACGAAGCGCCCGGCGTAGTCGGGCAGCTCGGCGGTGAACCGGCACTCGGCGTCGATGGGGCAGATGGTGGGGATGCCTGAGCCTTTAAGGATGCGGTTGTCGTCTTCTCCAAAGCCGGGGGCGGTGTGGACGATGCCCGTGCCGTCCTCCGTGGATACGAAGTCGCCTGGGTAGACGCGGAAGGCGCCATGATCCGCCTCGCCCGAAAAGTAGGGGAAGAGGGGCTCGTATTCTGTGCCGACGAGCTCGCGGCCTTTTTTGCGCCAGACGACGGCATAGTCGCCGGGGCCCTTGAAGTAGGCCGGCAGGCGCGCTTCGGCGAGGATGCAACGGGCGTCCCCCTCCTCTATCATAACGTAGTCGATGTCCGGCCCCACGGTGAGGGCGAGGTTCGACGGGAGCGTCCAGGGGGTGGTGGTCCAGGCGAGGAGGCAGGCGGGGCCGCCGCCGGAGCCGCCCTCCCTCACCTTGAACCGCACGGTGATTGCCGGGTCGTGCACGTCCTTGTAGCCGCCGAGGTTGAGCTCGTGGTTGGAGAGGACGGTGGCGCAGCGGGGGCAGTAGGGGAGAATGTAAAAGCCTTCGTAGAGGAGGCCGCGGTCCCAGAGGGATTTCATTGCCCACCAGATGGATTCCATGTAGTCGCCGTCCATCGTCTTGTAGTCGCGCTCGAAGTCGACCCAGCGCCCCAGCCGCGTGATGATGCGGCGCCACTCGCCGACGTAGCGCAGGACGGAGGCGCGGCAGGCGTCGTTGAATCGCACCACGCCGTAGCGTTCGATGTCGGTCTTGGAATTGAGGCCGAGTTCCTTTTCGATGAGGGTTTCGACGGGGAGGCCGTGGCAGTCCCAGCCGAAGCGGCGCTCGACCTTCCGGCCCTTCATCGTCTGGTAGCGCGGGATGACGTCCTTGACGGTGTTCGGCACGAAGTGCCCAAAGTGGGGCAGGCCGGTGGCGAAGGGGGGGCCGTCGTAGAAGACGTATTCCTCGCAGCCCTCGCGCTGCTCGATGGATTTCTTAAAAGTATCGTTCTTCTCCCAAAGTCTAAGGACTTCTTCCTCAAGCTTGGGAAAGCTGACTTTGTTGTCGACGGGTGCGTACATGGTTTACCTCCGAAATGGTTTTTATTGGGCGGTGCAGTGTAGCATTTTTGACGGCGGAGCTTGTAGGGGGGGGCTTTAAGCTTTTGTTGAGCCCCCCGC
>JAITNO010000162.1 GCA_031290405.1 Spirochaetaceae bacterium | reverse complement strand
TCTGGGCTTTTTCTACCATAGTGGGTCTATTGTCTCATAGGTTTTTGGTTTTGTCAAGAGGCCGTGCGAGGGGGGGGGCGGCGCCCTTGCAATGCCCGCGCTTTTGGGCGATACTGCGCTCATGGGTCTTACATCAATCTTTATGGGGCTGTCGAAGTTCGAGCCGTTCGCGGAGGGGCGGGCGCCTGGCACGGGAAAGGGCGTTTATGCGTCCTCTCTGCCGTGTTTTGAATTCCACATTAACAAGGGTGTGCGCGCGGCGTGCGCTCTGGAGGGGGGGCTCTTCCAGTCGAGCGGCAATGTGATTATTGCGGATTTTAGGCTGGTGCGGGAGCTTGCCTTAAAGCTGAACTCGTCGCTTGAACTGACGAAGCGGGAAGGCAAGGCGGTTAAGGCGGGGCAGCTTAACGCGATGGGGCTTATCGACGAGATTCTGCACTATCTTGTGCTGCTCTACAAACGCCAGATTCAGCCTGATGTTTTCGAGAAGGCGGCGCAAACGCTTGACGCGCCGCTGTCTGGCGGGCTGGCCGCGCTGCTGGAATCGTTTTGCGCTCTCTTCCCACCCCGGGCGGTCTATTCGGGGGCCTCTGATGTCGCCGGCTACCTTGCGGGGGGGGAGGGCGGCGCGTCTCACAAGGCGATGGCGCTGGAAGAGTTGCTTCTGCTTGCGATGGCAAACCTCAATCCGGCGTTCCGCCCGTTTTTATTCCTCTTCGACGATGCGTCTTTGAAGGAGTCGACGCGCTATTCGCAGGCGATTGAGGAATTGCAGCGTTTTTTTGCCTCGCTCCCTGTTTTTGGCCCCGACGGGCAGAACCTCTGGGACGCGTTGCGCGCGCCGGCGCTTGCCTGCCCGGATGATTTGGCGGGGCAGCTCCGCTGGATGAAGGAACACTGGGGGCTGCTGCTGGAACCCTTCCTCTCGCGGCTGGTTACGGGCCTCGACGTGATTGCCGAAGAGGAGAAGCCGCAGTGGGGCGGAGCCCCGGGCCCGACGGAGGTCTACGACTTCGGCTATCTGCAAAATGAATACGAGCAGTTCAGCCATGACGAGGTGTGGATGCCGCGCACCGTGCTGATGGCGAAGAGCGCCCTCGTCTGGCTCTTCCAGTTAAGCGGGAAATACGGGAGAGAGATTGCGCGGCTCGACCAGATCCCCGACGAGGAGCTCGATGAGCTTGCGCGGCAGGGCTTTACGGGGCTGTGGCTCATCGGGCTGTGGGAACGGAGCGCCGCCTCGCGGACGATAAAGCAATGGAAGGGGAACCCCGAAGCGGCGGCAAGCGCGTACAGTCTCTACGACTACGACATCGCAGGCGAGCTTGGCGGCTGGGGCGCGCTCTGCGAGCTGCGCGAACGTTGCGGCAGGCGGGGCCTCCGGCTGGGGAGCGACATGGTGCCGAACCATACGGGCATCGACTCGCGGTGGATTGTGGAGCATCCCGACCGCTTCCTCCAGCTTGACTATCCGCCCTACCCTCAGTATCAGTTCACGAGCGGCAACCTTTCGACGCGGGACGACGTCGTCGTCCAGATTGAGGATCACTACTATAACAACTCGGACTGCGCGGTTGTGTTCCACCACTACGACCGGCGGACGGACCGGCACCGCTACATCTATCACGGGAACGACGGCACGTCGATGCCGTGGAACGATACGGCCCAGATTGATTTCTTGAATCCTGAGGCGCGGGAGGCGGTTATCCGCACGATTGTGGGGGTTTGCCAGCAGTTCCCCATCGTGCGCTTCGACGCGGCGATGACGCTGGCAAAGCGGCACATCCAGCGGCTCTGGTATCCTGAGCCGGGGCACGGGGGCGACATCGCCAGCCGCGCGGAACACGCCGTCAGCACGGAGGAGTTCAACCGGCGCATCCCCAACGAATTCTGGCGCGAGGTTGTCGACCGCTGCGCCGCCGAGGCGCCGCACACGCTGCTCCTCGCCGAGGCCTTCTGGATGATGGAGGGCTACTTTGTCCGCACGCTGGGTATGCACAGGGTCTACAATTCGGCGTTCATGAATATGCTCAAGAAGGAAGAGAACGCGAAGTATCGCGCCACCGTCAAGAACACGCTGGAGTTCGACGGCGAGATCTTAAAACGTTTCGTCAACTTCATGAACAATCCCGATGAGGATACGGCGGTGGCCCAATTTGGCAAGGGCGACAAGTATTTCGGCGTCTGCACGCTAATGGTAACGATGCCGGGGCTGCCGATGTTCGGACACGGGCAAATCGAGGGCTTTGAGGAAAAATACGGCATGGAATACCGCCGCGCCTACCGGGACGAAGCGCCCGACGAGGCGCTGGTCGAACGGCATAATCGCGAGATCTTCCCGCTGATGAAACGCCGCATGATCTTTTCCGGCAGCGCAGACTTTTGCCTGTTTGATTTCTATCAGGCGGAGGGATGCGTGAACGAAAACGTCTTCGCCTACGCGAACCGCTGCGATAAAGACTGCGCGCTCGTGCTGTACAATAATTTCTGGGAACGGGCGTCGGGCTGGATTAAGGAGGGCGCGGTTGCGATTCCGCAGAAGGACGGCGCCTGCCGCCAGGACTGCCTCGCCTCGGCCTTGTTGCTGCACAACGACGGCGCGCGTTTTACACTGATGCGGGATCAGCGGCGGAATCGCTGGATCATCCGCTCGTCGAAGGAGCTTTACGAGCGGGGCCTTTTCAGCATCTTGCAAGGATACGAGGCTCAGGTGTATATTGACGTTCATGAAGTGGAGGATGCCGACGGCACGAGCTGGGCGCGCCTTCACACACACTTAAACGGCGCCTTTATGAAGGCTCCTGAGGAGGCATTGCAAGATATGGTTTTAGACGAAGTTTACGCGCCGTTTTGGGCGTTATTCTCGAAGGAACGGCTCGATGACATTCACACGGTGTTGTCATCGAAATCGGGTGCGAACGGAGACGCTCTAAAGAAGGATCTTCTGGATTTTGTGACGGCGTCGCAGCGCTTTCTAAAAGAAGGCGATTACGAGGCGTTCAAGCCGTCGAAGAAGTGCAAGGCGGCGAGCGCGGCGGAGGCGGTCGACGCGTTCTGCAAAAACGTCGAGCGCTTTGCGGCGGCTTTTGCGGCGGCAAAGTCCGGCCGCGGCGCGTTTGCAAAGGATGCGAGCGCATACCTGGGCTGCGGCACGGAGCTTGCCCTGTTTGTCTACGCCTACGCCGTCTTTCAGCTGCTCGGCGCAGTCGTCGGGCAAGGGGCAACGGGCGCCGACGCGGCCTCTCTTGCCGAACATTGGCACCTTGACCGTAAGTTCCGCGAAGCCGCCGAAGCCAACGGCGTCGACGGCGGCAAAGCCTACCGCGTCGTCGAAATCGCGAAGGCGGCGCTGCGCCGCGTCAACCTTGCGAACGTAAGTTCCGCGTCCGAATCGTTCAAGGCCGTCTGGCAGAAGAGCGGGGCGCAGGTTACGGCGTCCTCCATCATCCTCGAAAACACCGAGTGCGACGACTTCAAGCGCATCCTCGGCGTCAACGTTTGGGAAGGAACAACCTGGTTCAACAAAGAATCGTTCGGCGAGGCGTTGTTCTTTGGCGCCGTCTTTGCCCTCGAATACGCGAAGCCCGCCGATCTCCTCTCAATCGTCGAAAAGTTCCACAAGGCCGAGCCCATCTCCGGATACCGCCTCGACTTCCTCATCGACGAGCTCAACCTCCTCGACGGCGCAAAGAAACGGGCCCCCGCCGCACCAAAAGCGGCAAAACCGGCAGCCGGCAGCGCTGAAAAGAAAGCGCCCGCAAGGCCGGCCCCCGAAAAGAAGCCCGCAACAAAGAAGGAACCGAAGAAGTAAGAACGAAGAAACCAGGCAACGCTGAGCAACTCGCGGCTATAAAACAACTCAAAACTCCGTATGCGAGCCAATCAGCGTTGCCTTTATTCCCAGTGGGGTTTAATACCCCGCCCTCCCGCACGCAAGCAGCCCACAGGCCTCCGCGCCCGAGCCCCTCAAACCCCCTTTTTAACAATTTTAGCCCAGGTGTCGCGCAGGCCGATAGTCTTATTGAAGACAGGCCTCCCGTCCGCTCCGTCTTCGCCGTCGCGGACAAAGTAGCCGAGGCGCTCAAACTGGTAGTTCACCCCCACCGCCGCCGTCGCAAGGCAGGGCTCCGCATAGGCGTTCGCAACGACCCGCAACGAATCGGGGTTCAGGTTGTCCAGGAAGGATCCCCCCGGCGCCGTTTCCATCGGACGTTCGACGGCAAAAAGATACTCGTAGATGCGGATTTCGATAGGCGCAGCCGTGGCGGCGTTCACCCAGTGGACGGTGCCCTTGACCTTGCGGTTGTCCGGCGCATTGCCGCCCCGCGTCGCCGGGTCGTAGGTGCAGCGGACGGCGCTCACCCTGCCTTCCCCGTCCTTGTCGAAACCCGTGCACGTAACAATGTAGCCATAGCGAAGGCGGACGCTGTTCCCCACGAAGAGGCGAAAGTATTTAGGCGGCGGATTCTCGGCAAAGTCGTCCGCCTCTATCCAGAGCGCCCTCCCAAAGCGCACCTTCCGCACACCGGCGGAAGGATCCTCAGGATTGTTTACCGCGTCAAGCTCCTCGCCCACGCCCTCGTCCCAGTTTTCTATAATCAGTTTGAGCGGCTTCTGCACCGCCATCACGCGCAGCGAACGCTTGTTTAAGTCTTCGCGCAGGCAGCATTCGAGCAGCGCAACGTCCACCATGCTGTCCGTCTTCGCCACGCCAATGCGGGACATAAAGTCGCGAATCGCTTCCGGCGTGTAGCCGCGCCGGCGCAGCCCCGCAATCGTCGGAAGCCGGGGGTCGTCCCAGCCCGACACGCGCTTTTCGTTCACCATAAGGGCAAGACAGCGCTTTGAAAGCACCGTGTGCGACAGGTTCAGACGGGCAAACTCAATCTGGCGGCTGGGGAAAACCTCAGCCTCCTTGATAAACCAGTCGTAGAGCGGGCGGTGAATCTCGAACTCCAGCGAACAGAGCGAGTGGGTAATGCCCTCTTTCGCGTCGGACAGCGGGTGGGCAAAATCATACATCGGGTAGACGCACCACGCGTCGCCCGTGCGGTAGTGCGTTTCCCGCTTAATGCGGTACATCACCGGGTCGCGCATCACCAAGTTCGGGTGCGCCATGTCGATCTTCGCGCGCAGCGTCTTCCCGCCGTCAGGGAACTCACCAGCCCTCATCCGCGCAAAAAGGTCGAGGTTCTCCACCACGCCGCGCGTGCGGCAGGGACTGTCCCTCCCCGGCGGCGTCAGCGTAATGTTGTTCTTGTCGCTCACCGCCGTCCCCCGGTATTCGCGCATCTCCTCGTCGCTCAGGTCGTCGACGTACGCCGCACCCTTCTTGATGATCTTGACGGCAAGCCCGTAGAGAAACTCATAGTAATCGGAGGCAAAAAACTCATTGTCCCATTCGTAGCCCAGCCACCGAACATCGCGCTCAATCGCGCGGACAAACGAAACATCCTCTTTCGCCGGATTCGTATCGTCCATGCGAAGGTTCGTCGTCCCGCCAAACTCCTTTGCGCGCCCAAAATCAATCGAAAGAGCCTTGCAGTGCCCAATGTGAAGCCACCCGTTCGGCTCCGGCGGAAAGCGCGTCCGCACATAGCTGCAACGCCCACTCGCCAAATCCCCACGTATCGCCTCGCTGATAAAATCGCCCGCCTCGGCCGTTTTTTCCATCCTTTCCTCCTTGCAACAAGCCGATGATACCATACTCTAAAGCAAAGAGCAAAGGCCAGCGCCAGCGCCACAGGCGCGTTTAGCGCCCTACGGGGCCACGCCTTTTTTTGTAGCGGCCTACGGCGCTGCGCCCTCAGCGCTACGCTTTACGTCCGCAAGCCGCCCTCCCCAGCTTTCGGGCGACACAGGCGCTTTTTGCGCCCTACGGGGCCACGCCCCCAGCGCTACGCTTTACGTCCGCAATCGGCGCTCCCCAGCTTTCGGCTTTGTTTTAGTAAAGAGGAAGAGAGGAGGAGGGGGGTGCCCCCCCCGACGCGCGCACTGCGTTGCGCGCGACCCCTCCAGCGGGGGGCGCCGCCCCCCGCAACGCCCCCCGCTGTAAGGCCTGAGGCCTCCCAGACCCACCCGTAACCCCCCGCGGGGACGCAACGCCACGCCGCGAATAGCGGCGCAAATTTACAACCTCAATGCGAATGGACTGTTGCGGAAGACTTACACGACGAAGGGCGCTACCCGCGCAAGGGCGGCGGATTGGGCGAACAAAGTCCCCGATGTGCCGTACCCGCCCCCCGCGGGGATGCAACGCCGGAGGGCTCAAAAGGGGCTCATGCGGGCTCAAGACGCCCTCATGCGGGCGTGGCACGCGGTTTTGACGGCTCGGCGCGGGGCGTATCCGCTATAGCGGATACGCCATCCGCTAGAGCGGATACGCCATCCGCTA
>JAITNO010000146.1 GCA_031290405.1 Spirochaetaceae bacterium | reverse complement strand
TCGCACACGCCATGCCGAAACGCTGATTCGTTAAATTCGATAGCGATTTCCATGTCCTCACCCTAACGGTTATGGAAAATTGAGGCAAGCGCTTTCGCGGCGGGCTGGCGCGGGCGGGGAACGGGGGGGGACAGACACACGCGCCCACGCGCCGGTCGCCAGGCGAGTGGGGGGGGCGTTGCGGGGGGGGCGCGCCCCCCCGCGTGGGGGGTAGCGCGCAACGAAGTGCGCGCGTAGGGGGGGGCTCCCCCCTCCTCTTCTCTTCTCTTCTCTGTGAAAACAAAGCCGAAAGCTGGGGAGGGCGGCGGCCCGGCAACAGGGGCCCATTATCGGAGAGAGAGGGATTCGAACCCTCGGCGCCCTTGCGGGCGCACACGACTTCCAATCGTGCGCCTTCGACCACTCGGCCATCTCTCCATCGGAGCAGGGAGGGATTCGGTTCGCGTTCCTCCCCGTCCTCACTCCGTTCGGAGCAGGGGGGATTCGAACCCCCGGAACCCTTGCGAGCTCAATGGTTTTCGAAACCATCTCCTTCAACCGCTCGGACACCGCTCCAGAAACTGTCTGCCGTTCAATCTATCGTAAAAAAAAAAGCGCGTCAATGCTGCGCGTCCGAGTGCAAAAAAATCTTCGTACGCCGTATTGACACTGCTTTTTTTTTATGCGATAAATGCGAAGCATCATTAAGAGCCGATGGTTCGGCGAGGAGAAAATATGGCTGCATCGAGTAAAAATGCGCGTACGACGAGTACGACTCAAAAGTTCTTCTGTTCCTGCGGGGGCGAAGTCAAAATGAAGACCCTTTTTGAAAAGGGGAAGGTGAAAAATCTGGCGGAATGCGAAAAGTGCAAGAAGACTGAGCGCAGGCCTTCGGATTTCAAATAATGTATTGTATGGAGGATTGTGATGGCTAAAAAACAAAGTTCGGCTGAAAAACGGCATAGGCAGAGCGAAGAACGGCGCATCCGAAACAAGGCGGTTAAAACGTCGCTGAGGACGAGCGCGAAAAAGGTCGTGGTTTTGGTTCACAAGAAAGAGACTGAAAACGCGGCTCTGGCGCTTAAGGACATGATAAAGCGGATGGACACGGCGGCCCGCAAGGGGGTCGTGAAGAAAAACACCGCCTCGCGTAAAAAATCAAGAATGCAGAAGCTCTTCAACGCTCTGCAAGCCGCCGAGACGGCGACGGCGGCGCAATAGTTCCTGTTTACTGCAAAAGGGGGGGTGTATGCGTGGCGAAAAATTGACGAAGGCCGATATTATTGACTCGGTGTACCTTAAATCGGGTATGAACCGCCTTAATGTGAGGGCGATTTACGATTTGATTTTCACGGAGATAAAGGGGGCCCTCGCGGGGGGCAGGACGGTGGAACTGCGCGGCGTCGGCACTTTTGAGGTGAGGGTGAGGAAGGGGCGGAAGGTTGCCCGGAATCCGCGGACGGGCGAGGCGGTGCCCGCGCCGCCTCACCGCGTTGTGGCGTTTAGGCCGGGGCAGGAGCTGAAGCTTTCCGTCTGGAAGATTCAGGATGCTCCGGATCCGGACGCGGGAAAAAAGGAATAGGGCGGCATTCTGGTGATTGAAGGATCTGCCCGCGCGGCGGCCCCCGTCCGCTTTATTCATTTTGTACGCGATCTGGCGAGCGTTCTTGCGGCGGCGGGGCTCTTTTTTCTTGCGTTTCCGAATGTGTTTGTTGAGAGGGGCTTCCCCTACGCGCTCTGGATTGCCTACGTTCCGCTTTTTTTGCTTGTCTATCGGACGGGGGTTCGGGGCTGCCTCCTCTGGGGGGCCCTTTACGGCGCGGTTTCCATGCTTTTATTCAACTATTGGCTTGCGGCGTTCCACCTTTCCGCGATGGTTCTGGTGTTCTGCCTCTTCGCGTTCTACTACGCGGTGTTTTTTACGGCGCTCAAGCTTGTTTCGCTTGTCCTGCCGAAATGGGGCTTCGTCGTGCAGTGGATGCTCTGGGTTGCCTTTGAGTATGCAAGGACGCTCGGCTTTTTGGGCTACCCTTACGGGATTTCGGGGTATTCGCAGTGGGCGCTGCTCCCCCTTGTAAAAATCGCGGATCTGGGCGGGGTCTGGGCGGTCTCCGCGCTGATGATATTCCCCCAGGCGTTTGCGGCTTCGTTCTTGAACTCCGCGGGGGCGCGAGGGTTCGGGGGCTGGGACTCCGCGGCGAAACGCTTGCGCCCTCTCGCCGTCTGGCTTGCCGTCTTGGGCGCGGCGCTCGTCTATGGCTATGCGTCAAAAGTCGATTACAGCGGGAGCGAAAAAATAAAAGCCGCGCTGGTGCAGGTAAACTCCGACCCGTGGAAGTCGGACAACCATGAATTTAAGCTTGAGCTTGATGTTCTGCGGCGGCTTTCGGATCTCGTGTTGAGCGAGGCGCCGCCGCCAGACATTGTGGTCTGGTCGGAAACGGCCTTTGTGCCGAGTTTTAACTACCATAAACGGTATCGGATAAACGCCGAGTCTTACGCTCTTGTGCGCGAGGCCGAAGAGTACATCACGCGGCAGAACGTTCCCTTCATCATCGGGAACGACGAGGCGCGGTACGTCGCCGGACTCGACGGCAACGAGCGTCTGGCGCACTACAACGCCGCGCTGCTCTTTTCAGGCGGCGAGCTTGCGCGCGAACGTTATTACAAGATGAAGCTTGTTCCGTTCAGCGAGCATTTTCCCTACGGCGACGCATTCCCCTCCATTTACCGGTTCCTGGAAGGCCAGGTAACGCATTTTTGGGATGAGGGCAAAGTCCCCTATGTTTTCGACGTCAACGGCGTCAAGTTTTCGACGCCCATCTGCTTTGAAGACAGCTTCGGCTCAATTTCCCGCGAGTTTACGCTGAACGGAGCGGAATTAATCGTCAATATGTCCAACGATTCCTGGTCGCAGAGCCTTCCCGGCCAGAACCAGCATCTTGGCATGGCCGTTTTCCGCGCCGTCGAAAACAGAAGGGCGGTCGTCCGCGCCACGACTTCAGGACAGACCTGCGCGATCGACCCGAACGGCAGGATCGTCGCTGAAGCCGAGCCGTTCACCGAGACGGCGATTTCCGCCGAGGTCCCCCTTATGAAGAGCGAAACGCTCTACACGAAGATTGGCGACGCGCTGCCCGTCGCATTTTCAATCCTCTCGGCGCTCGGCTTGATATTTGGAATCGTTTCCACTACAATCACGAGAACCGCTGCGGCGAAGCGGATTGCAGACAAAAGGAGCGACAATGGCTGAGAGAAAAAAAATACTCATTGCGGAAAATGAAGATATGAATCTTGATTTTCTCGAGTTGATGCTGTCAAGACTGGGGTTTGACGTCGAAAAAGCCGTCGACGGACAGATCGCCCTTAAAATAATCAAACATGAAAAGATAGATATTGCGCTGGTCAATACCATATTGCCTGAAATTTCAGGCTGGGAAGTCTTAAAGACCATTAAGAACGATCCAAAATCGTCGGGAATACCGGTGATATTCTTCTCCGACATCGACAATGTTAAGGAAAAAGTCGAAAGTTACGCGCTTGGCGCGGAAGATTTTATAACAAAGCCGTTCAACTTTTCCGTGTTGCTTTCACGGATACGCTCCGCGCTCCGAAAGCGGGAGCTTTTTGTCCAGATCGGGTTGCGCGAAGAGCACATCCGCCTTATCGAAAAAGCCGGCGTCGAGGTAACCGTGAGGATATATGAATTGGCAAATATGCTTGAGCGGGCGAAGGAAAACATCGAATCGTTAAAAACGAAGAATCCCGACGGGAAATCGTTGAACGAGTCCTTTTCGAAGATGGAAGAACGGTTTTCTTCCACGTTGCGGGACATCAGAAACCTGCAAAAAGATCTCGCCGAGGCGCATCAAGAGGCGGAAAGGCTCAAGCGGAAAGAAATTGGCTTGAGCCTGCTCGAACATCCCGAAACCGAGAAGGTACGATAAGGCGGGGACCAGGTGGACGAGAACAAACCCAAAAAAGACGAGCGCGCGACCGTTACGTTCAGCAGTACGACAAGCTTCAAAGGCGTGTTGCGTTTTCGGGAAAGACTCTGCATTCGCGGGAGTTTTTCCGGCACGATACAGGCCGACAAGGGCGATCTGATCGTCGACAAAGGCGCCTCCGTCGAGGCCGATCTTATCAACGTAACCAGCCTTACCGCATCGGGGAAGGTGGTCGCCCCCGTCTGCGCGTCGGACAAAATCGACCTCTGCGCCGGTGCGGAGATTCATGGCGACCTCGTTGCGGGCAGGCTCCGCATCGCCGACGGCGTTCTTTTTGAGGGCAAATGTTCGATGATCGACGACGGCAAAGAAAATGTTGAAATATTCGCCCGCCCCGCCTCGGAAATAAAAGCGGAACTGCGGCGCGCATGATGATTTTAACCGTCCATTATCGAAAACAAGGCGTCAATGGACGCTTTTTATAAATTTACATTATTGAAGGAGTACACTATGAAAAAAATGAAAAAAAACTTGACGGGGGCGATTGCGATTTTTCTTTTTCTCTTCCCCCTTTCGGCGTTCGCGCAAACATTGCAGCCCGGGTTCTACGCCTGCAACGGCAGCGCCTACTCAATGTCCGTCGCCATATTCGGCAAAAGCGGACTCGCCACCATCTATCTGAACGACGCGTACCTGTGCAACGCAACGATTTCGATAAGCGACATCACCATCGCGTTCACCTTTGGAACCGGCCCCGACCAGTATCGCGGCAAAACCTGGGTGTATAAGCTCATAAACGACAACTCATTCGACGGCAACGGCGAGCACTGGATAAAAGTCGGCGACAGCCGCTCGCCGACCGGAAAATCCATCAGACCTTCCACAGGCTCCATCACCAACCCCGACCAGGGCCTTAGGTTTTCCGACAACACCTACGCCCCCGGCCGGCCCCAAGGATACGTCAGCTCCGGCATATACAGCCTGTGGGGCTCGCGCTACAAAATATATCTTATCGTCAACGGCACGATAGGCTACGGAAGCTTTATGGACGACTACGACAACAACCTCGGGGACTTCCGCGTATACGTCAACGGCGACGCTCTTTCCATTACATTCGTCAATTCAAAGCGGTCAGGCGTTACCTACGAATACAAAATAACCAGCGCTATAACGTTCGCCCGCTACGGCGAAACCTGGACAAAAAGCGGCGAACTCTTCACCGACGCGCTGGGGCAGCCCACCATGCAGTGGCATTTCCACTAAGGCAATGCCAAAAACCTCGGGGCAGGCACGGTTGACGCGCATGAGTTAATCAGCGTGTCCCCAAGCCCTTTCGGGCGCTTAGCTCAGTTGGTTAGAGCGCCACGTTTACACCGTGGATGTCAGAGGTTCGAATCCTCTAGCGCCCAAACTTCCAACACGTTTACCATGCCGGTTGAGCGGCAGCATGGCTCGCACAATCGTACTGAAAGATGATCGTTTTACCTTCCAAGAAGACGCCCGGAATAAAAAAAAGGCCGGTGTAAACACCGGCCCTGCCCTTGAGGCATACGACGATATAGTGATTTGGGAGGGGAACTATACCGCCGATACTTAAATGTCGGCGCAGGGCCCTATAAACTTTAATCTTTTTTAGGGAAGCGCCGGAAAAAACAAGCGTCCGACGCCTGCGAAAAGGAAGGTGCAGACGCCGGACGCATGGGGTTGGGCCAGAATAGAGTTGAACTATTGACCCCTGCCTTATCAGAGCAGTGCTCTAACCGACTGAGCTACTGGCCCCAGTGAGGACACAGTGGCAGAGCGAGAAGTTTTTGTCAAGCCCCCTCATTGCCTCAAAATTAATCCAGTCGAAAGCAGGCCGCATCGACTGGCTTGGGTTTCCTCGGGATGCAACCTATGGGTGGGGACGCTCCCCCCCCATAGGGCGGCCGTTTAGATTTTCCCCAGCTCTTGCAGTTTTTGTACTTCGTCTCTAATGCGGGCGGCCTTCTCGAACTCGAGGTTTTTGGCGTGTTCCAGCATCTCCCTCTTGAGGGCGGCTATGAGTTTCTTACGCTGGACGGGGATGAGGGCGTTGAAGGAGTTTTTTAGGACTTCTATGGCGGTTTCGGTCTGTTCGCGGTCTTCTTCGAGGTGGCGTTCGAGTATGTTGGCGATGGCTTTCTTTATGGTTTGCGGGGTGATGCCGTGCGCCTTGTTATACTCGCTCTGGACGGCGCGGCGGCGTTCGGTTTCGGCGATGGCAAGCTGCATGGAGCCGCTCATTTTGTCGGCGTACATGATGACCTTGCCGGCGGCGTTCCGCGCGGCCCGCCCGACGATCTGCACAAGGCTGGTGACGGAACGGAGGAAGCCTACTTTGTCGGCGTCGAGGATGGCGATAAACGACACTTCGGGCAGGTCGATGCCTTCGCGCAAGAGGTTGATGCCGATGAGTACGTCGAAATCGCCCTGGCGGAGCGAGGTGAGGATCTCGACGCGCTCGATAGTTTCGATTTCGCTGTGTATGTAGCGTACTTTAAGTCCCAACGCGGTAAGATACTCGGTTAAATCCTCGGCCATCTTCTTTGTGAGTGTGATGATGAGGGAGCGCTCGCCCTTCTTCACCCGCGAGGTAACTTCGGTATAGATGTCTTCCATCTGCCCCGTGCCGGGGCGCACTTCGATTTCCGGGTCAAGGAGTCCGGTTGGCCGGATGAGTTGCTCGACGACGCGCACGCTTTTTTCGATTTCGATTTCGCCGGGGGTGGCCGAGACGAAGACCGATTCGGCGAGCAGATCGTTGAACTCGTCCATACGGAGGGGTCTGTTGTCCAGGGCGCAGGGCAGGCGGAAGCCGTAGTCGACGAGGCTCTGTTTGCGGCTGTGGTCGCCGGCAAACATCGCGCCGATTTGCGGAAGGCTTACGTGGCTTTCGTCAATAAAGGTCAGGTGGTTGGCGGGGAAGTAGTCGATGAGGGTGTCGGGGCGTTGTCCGGGGGCGCGGCCGGCAAGCGGCGCGGAATAGTTTTCGATGCCTGGGCAGCGGCCCACCTCGCGGAGCATCT
The DNA here is from genome assembly GCA_031290405.1 of Spirochaetaceae bacterium. Taxonomy (GTDB): domain Bacteria; phylum Spirochaetota; class Spirochaetia; order Treponematales; family Breznakiellaceae; genus JAITXS01. The sequence continues at coordinate 1,293 of JAITNO010000146.1, read as the reverse complement.
CGATGTCGTATTCGACGCGGGTCTTGAGGCGTTCAGCCTCCAGCATCCGGCCTTCGCCCATCAAGCAGGCAATGCGTTCGACAAGCTCCGCCTCGATGCGGGGGAGGGCATCGTTCACCATGCCCTGCGGCATGACGAACTGCTTGGCCGGATAGATCAGCGCTCGGTCAAGCTCCTCGATTATCTGGCCGGAGACGGGGTTGAAGCGCCTAATGCGGGCAACGGAGCTCCAATCGAGGTCGACGCGGTAAGCGTCTTCGAGGTAGGCCGGGAAAATCTCAATCGTGTCGCCGCGCCGTCTGAAGCGCCCCCGCTCCAGCGCTACGTCGTTCCGCTCGTATTGCAGCTCGACGAAGCGGCGCATAAGGGCATCCACGTCGAGCGTCTCGCCGCGCGCGAAAGTCGTCGTCATCTTCTTGTAGATTTCCGGCGTCGCCAGACCGTAGATGCACGAAACCGTCGCGATGATGATAACGTCGTCCCGTTCCATAAGACTCCGCGTGGAGGAAAGCCTAAGGCGTTCAATCTCCTGGTTTATCGAAGCGTCTTTTTCGATGTAGAGGTCTCGGGACGCGACGTAGGCCTCCGGCTGGTAGTAATCGTAATACGAAACGTAATATTCGACGGCATTGCGGGGGAAGAAGCCCTTGAACTCGCGATAGAGCTGGGCAGAGAGGGTCTTGTTGTGGCTAATCACGAGCGTCGGCCTCTGCACAGCCTCGATAATTTTGGCCATCGTAAAGGTTTTGCCGGAACCCGTCACACCCTTGAGCGTCTGGAACTTATCTCCGGCAAGGATGCCCTGTGAAAGGGCTTTAATGGCATTTTTCTGGTCGCCGGCGGGCTCGTACGGCGCAACAACTTCAAACGGACGCATAGGAGCGATTGTATCAGGCGGAGGTCGGAGATTTCAAGCGGAGGGGGCGTGAGGAGGGTGGCGCGCCTCTTACCAGAGCGCCGCGACCTTGTCGGCAACGGCCTTTTCAACAAAGCTGTTGATGGACATTCGCTGTTTTTTGGCTGCCACGGCTATTCTTCGGTGCAAATCCGGGGATAGCCGCACGTTAAAGCGCCCCGAGTAGGGCCGTTCCGGCTCCACGCCGTCTTTACGGCACCAATCGAGATAATCGTCTATGGATGCGCGAAATGCGGTCTCGATTTCTTCCACCGTGGTTCCCTGAAAAGTGATGACATCACGGGTATTGAGTACGTCGCCGTGAAAAAGTTTTGCTTCGGCGTCGTACTCCACTGTGCCCATATAGCCATTGTATTCAATCATCTGTTACCCCCGCA
>JAITNO010000122.1 GCA_031290405.1 Spirochaetaceae bacterium | reverse complement strand
GACTTTGACCGCTCCATCCGCCGCCCTTGCGCGGGTAGCGCACTTCGACGTGCAAGCCCTCCGCAACAGTCCATTCGCATTGAGGTTGTAAATTCGTGCCGCTTTCGCGGCATGGAGCGTAGGGGGGGCGCGCCCCCCTCCTCCCCTCTTTACTAAAACAAAGCCGAAAGCTGGGGAGGGCGGCTTGTGGACGCAAGGCGTAGTGCTGAGGGCTTAGCCCCGTAGGCCGCTAAACGCGTCTGTGGCACCCGAAAGCTGGGGAACGCCGCTTGCGGACTCAAGGCGTATCGCTGGGGGCTTAGCCCCGTAGGGCGCAAAAAGAGCTTGTGGCGCCCTCCTTTTACAAATCAACTTTTTGCGGTAGAGTTCATTCATGCGAATACGTTCCAAGATCATCCTTGTGGTGCTTCCCATCCTCATTCTGACTCTGGCGCTTGCCGAGGCGGCGGGTTGGTTTTCGGCAACGAACGGCGTTACGCGGCTGGCGCAGGATTTTATGAGCTTTAAGAGGTACGAGCTGGAGAAATACGCCGACAACCAATGGAAGCTTCTTGTCGACAATGGCTACGGCGGCAGGCCGGAGATGCTTGCCGCGGCGAAGAACGCGGTGGCGGCGTATTCGCGGGGGCTTGTGCTGTCGGACACCGAGCTTATCTTTGCCCTCGATTCAGCAGGCGAGCTTGCGATGTCCACCGCCCGCGTTTCGATGAGCGCGGTGGAAAAGGCGTTGCTCCGCTCGAGCTTTCTGCGGCAGGGTGAGCTCCTCGCAAACGGCGACATCGGCGGCGTCAGGCGGGTGTATGCGTTTTTTTACTTTGAGCCTTTCGACTGGCACATCTGCTTGACCGAAGAATACGCCGCGTTTTACCGCGACGTGGACAAGATCACCACGCAGACGCTTGTCGTGCTGGTGAGCTCTTCGCTGATTGCGATCATCTTGCTGTTGGTGTTTGCGCGGGCGCTGACGAGTCCGCTGAACAAGATTGTGAAGACGATGAACGCCATCATAGCCTCGGCGGATCTGTCGTCGCGCGTGGAGGTTGAGTACAACGATGAGACGGGGAAGCTTGCCCAGACGTTTAACGCGATGATTGGCGATCTTGAACGCTCCTACAAGCAGACGAAGCGCTTTGCCTTTGAGTCGGTTCTGGCGCGGAAGAAGGAACAGCGGATTAGGCAAATATTCCAAAAGTACGTTCCTAAGGATTTGATCGACAAGTTCTTCGCGTCCCCGGAGTCGATGCTTGTGGGCGAAAACCGCGAGCTGGCGGTGTTGTTTTCCGACATACGCTCATTCACGACGATTTCCGAGAGTCTGGCCCCCGACGACCTGGTCAATTCGCTGAACCGGTATTTCTCGACTCAGGTTGACATTATTATGGGCCACAATGGGATGGTGGACAAATACATTGGCGATGCGATTATGGCGATATGGGGGGCGCCGGTAAAGCACGAGGACGACGCGCTTCAATCGGTGCTTTCCGGCCTCGACATGATTGACGCCCTGGGCGACTTTAACGAGAACCAGAGGAAGCTCGGCAAGCCGGAGTTCCACATTGGCGTGGGGATTAACTTAGGGCTTGTGACGGTGGGCAACATTGGCAGCGAAAAGAAGATGGATTACACGGTGATAGGCGACTCGGTGAACCTGGCGTCCCGTCTTGAGGGGCTTACCAAGACGTACCGCGAGAGCTTGCTGATTTCCGAGAGCCTCTATATGGCGGTGAAGGGGAAGGTTCCGGCGCGGCTCTTGGATGCGGTTGCGGTTAAGGGGAAGACGCGCGGCATTAAGATTTTTGCCGTCCGGCGCAGTTTGAGCGAGGCCGAAAGGCGGGTGTGGAACCTGCACAACGAGGCGATGCTCCTCTTCTACAAGAGGCGCTTCGGCGAGGCCAAGGAAAAGCTGGAAGCGGCGCTGGCGATTGTTCCCGGCGACTTCAGTGCGGAAAACATCCTCAGGCGTTGCATCGAATATGTTAAAAATCCTCCCGCCGAGGGGTGGGACGGTGTAGAAATAATGGAGACGAAGTGAATTATGACGGCGGTAACACAAGAAGCTTTTGAAAAATTGGCGGACATCGTTCGCCGGCTGCGCGCCCCCGACGGCTGTCCCTGGGACAGGGAGCAGACTCCTTCGACGCTGCGCGGGGCTCTTATCGAGGAAACCTACGAGTGCATCGAGGCTATCGACGAGGGGGACGCCGGCCACGTGAAAGAAGAGCTGGGCGACATCTTTTTGCTGGCCGTGATGCTCTCGCATATGTATGAACAGGAGGGGCGGTTCTCGCTGTCCGACGTGCTCGACGGCGTGTCGGAGAAGCTGATACGCCGCCACCCCCATGTCTTCGGCACGGTCAAGGTGAGGGATTCGGACGAGGTGCTCGACAATTGGGCGAGGATCAAGGTTGAGCAGGAAGGGCGGAAGGCGAAGGACTCGGCGCTCGACGAGGTGTCCCGCGCGCTGCCGCCGTTGGACCGCGCCTTCAAGCTGCAAAAGAGGGCGGCGAAGACCGGCTTTGACTGGAAGGACGCCGCGGGCGTCTTTGCGAAAATCCGTGAAGAGGCCGACGAGGTGAGGGACGCGCTGGGCGCGCTGAACGCGGCGGCGGGGAGCGACGCGCTGGGCGGCGCGGCTTCGTCAAGGCTGGAAGGCGAGCTGGGCGACCTGCTCTTTTCGGCGGTAAACCTCTGCCGCTTCTTGAAGGTGGACCCGTCCGTCGCGCTGCAACGGACAAACGTCAAATTCACCGAACGCTTTGGCTTTGTTGAAAAGCGCATGAAGGAGCGCGGTCTGGAGATGAACGAGGAGAATCTGGACGCGATGGACGGCTTCTGGGAAGAGGCTAAGGGCGCTCGTTAGGCCATGTACGCGCGGGAGATACAGGCGCCGATTGATTCGCCGATTCAGGG
>JAITNO010000062.1 GCA_031290405.1 Spirochaetaceae bacterium | reverse complement strand
CCCTTCTGGGCGACGTGCGGCCCAAGCGTCATCTGCAACGCCTTCTGCAAAAGGTGCGTCGCCGTGTGGTACTTCGTCGTAATTTCGCTGTGGTCGGCAAGCCCCCCCTTAAAAATCTGGTCGCCGCCCGCACGGGAAGTCTCCTGATGCTTGGCAAAGGCGGCGTCAAACTCAAGCCTGTCAACCTTAAGCCCATGTTCGTGCGCCAACTCCTCCGTCAGCTCAATCGGGAAGCCAAACGTATCGTACAGCCTGAACGCCAGCCGCCCCGACATCACCCTTTTAGGATCCTTCAGCACATTGGGGAGGAGCTTTTCAAACTCCCTCTCGCCCTTGAGCAACGTTTCGAGGAACTTTTGCTCCTCTTTCTCAAGCTCGCCAGTGATAAGAGCGCGGTTCTGCTCCAGCTCCGGGTAGGGACCGCACAACTCCCTGACAATCACTTCGGCAATCGGCGCAAGGAACAAGCCCTCAACGCCGATCTTGCGCCCGTGGCGGACCGCGCGGCGGATAAGCCGGCGGAGCACATAGCCCGCTCCCACATTGGACGGCGTTACCGCCTTAGGGTCGCCCAGCACAAACGTCGCCGCGCGAACATGGTCGGCGACAATCCGCACCGAACGGTCTTTTTCCTCATCCGCGCCGTATCGGCACGCCCCACCCGTCGCCCTTTCGATCGCCGCGATAATCGGGGCAAAGATCTCCGTGTCGTAAACCGACTTCTTACCCGTCAGAATCGTTACCGTGCGCTCAACGCCCATGCCCGTGTCGACGCACTTTCGCGCAAGCGGAATGTAGGCGCCGTCCTTATCCTTATTGTACTGCATAAAGACGTCGTTCCAGATCTCAAGCCACTTGCCGCAGCCGCAGCCCGGAGCGCAATCCGGCCCGCAGGGCTCCTTCCCCATGTCGATGAACATCTCGCTGTCCGGCCCGCAGGGGCCCGTCGCGCCGGCGGGCCCCCACCAGTTGTCCGCACGGGGCCGGTAGGATATGCGGTCGTCGGAAAAGCCCAGCGAGCGCCACACCGCGGCGGATTCGTCGTCCCTCGGAATGCCCTCTTCGCCGGCAAACACCGTAACGCCGAGACTCTCGTGGGGAATGCCCAGCCACTGCGGCGACGTAAGGAACTCATAGCTCATCCTGATGGCCCCCTCCTTAAAATACTCCCCAAGCGACCAGTTTCCCAGCATCTCGAAGAACGTAAGGTGGCTCAGGTCGCCCACCGCGTCAATGTCCCCCGTGCGAATGCACTTTTGGAAATTGACAAGCAGCTTCCCCGCCGGATGATCCTCGCCCAAAAGGTAAGGCACAAGCGGGTGCATCCCCGCCGTCGTAAAGAGGACCGTCGGATCGTTTTCAGGAAGAAGGCTCTTCCCCTGAATCTGCGCGTGCCCCTTGGATGTAAAGAAGTCAACATACTTCCGTCTAAGTTCGTGAGCGTTCATGGCGGCAAGCCTAGCAGGAACGCGCGGATCTGTCCAGTAATCGCGATGCAATTCTTTTGCAGCGGCCTACGGAGCCGCGCTCCCCAGCCTTGGCTTTGTTTTCATAAAGAGGGGAGGGGAGGGGCGCCCCCTCCTGTTGCTGGGGGCGTTTAAGACGCGATTGACACACTGGGTGCGTTTGGTGCAAACTGAGCGTATGTTTAGCAATTCACCGAGTGCGGAACGCTCCATTCCCGGGGAATACAAGAAGGCAGTCGCAGACCTCTTCCCCATTGATTTCACGTTAAAGCCGACTCTGGCGGCGGCCGAGTATTATGCCAAATGCTTGGAGGTTGATGCGGATTTTACGCGTCTGATTGAATCGGCGGCGGATTTGGAGGCGTTTTTCCCCCACTTCAAAAAAAACTTTTCTCTGCTCGTCGCAAAAACATGGGTCGAACAGGCCGATGAAATCCGCAAAGAGACGCTTCAGTTGCGCCTCCCCGGCTTTTACGCGAAAATCGAACGGGAGGACTATCGCGGCGCGCTCGCCGATTTTAGCGTCATCCTCGAAGAGCTTGCCTATCTCTTTTTCGGCGACCAGAGCAAGAAAGACGATTTTACCGAATACGCCTTCCGCATCGACGCGCAGATGGGCTTGTTCTGGTGGTACAGCAGCCGTCTTTCCCACATTCCGCTGGACGAAGACCCTCGCCTGCTCCGCGCCCTCCTGATACTGGGCATCTGCTACCTCAGCGCCTTCTGATTCTTTTTTCATCGGCCTTTGGCGACAGACGCAGGAGCCCTCTCTCCTCTTTTCATTTCATTGCGCGTCCCGCACCCATTCCAGGCGCTTCCAGTCGATCGTGCGCGGCACCGTGCAGTCGGCGCCGATGATGACGCCGGTCGCGCCGGCTTCGGCCACAAGGCGCTTCGTTTCCGCCTGGACCTCCGCCTTGCCGCCCGTGCAGAGGAGGTCGCTTGCCGTGTTGCCAAAGCCGCCTATGACGCACCTGCCGCCGAAGAGCCGCTTGCCTTCGGCAAGGGAGACGCGCTCGACGGTCGACGCCCAGTTGACGGCCGTGGCGGGGAAGCCGGCGAAGTGGGACAGGTCGTTTTTGTATCCCGCGTAACCGCAAATATGGAGGATGTTGAAGGCGCCGCAGGAAGCCGCGCATTCAAGAATGGCCGCGTCGCAGGCGGCGAACACGGCGGCGCGCGCGCCTTCGTCGATGCGCCGGTCGGCGGGATCCTGCGTGCTGTAATAGATGCCGCAGGCGCCGCCCTCCGCGGCGACGCGGCGCGTCAGCGTCATGTTGCTTTCGGCGACGACGGCGAACGCGCGCTCGACGGCCCCCCGGTCTTCCCGTATCAAGTCGGCCAACAGCGCGTCCGCGTTCAGGCCTTTGTCGTGGTTGCCATGCCCAAAGCGGAAGAGCGTCGCCGGAGCGAAGACATTGTAAAAGCTGTAGAGCTCCGCGCCGAAATAATCGGTCAAGCCCTTAACGTAGGCAACCTGCTTTTCAATCCACGGGTGGCCTTCTTCCAGCGGCGCGACCCCGTTAAGGTCGGCAATCGACCGCGCGTTGGTAAAATGCTCGTCGGGATAATGGAAGAACCCGTCGCTCATAATCTTGATAAAGTCAGGCCGGAACTCATCGAAGAACCTCTTCTCACCCTCAATGCTCGCCGTAAACATATCAGGATGCTTAAAGCCGTCGCGGGCCTCATCCTCGACAAAATGAAACCAGAACCCCACCGGCGCGCGCGCCGTCTTTTTGTTCGCAAATGCGTTCTCAAGTAAATCGCGTTTAGACATAGTATGCTCCTTGCATTTTTACAGCATGCGCTGTAGTCTAGAGCAAAACCCGCATGGAGGCTAGTAATGACCAAGAAAGAATTACGCAAAGAGATGAAGGGGCGGCTGAACGCCGTGCCGAAAGAACAGTTCACGAGCGAGGGCGTTGCGGCGGCAAAGCGGCTCGCCGGCAGCGCGCTTTGGAAACGGCACAACACCGTGTTGATCTACCTGTCGATGCCCGACGAGCTCGACACGAGCGCGCTGCTGGACATCGCGTTCCGCGAAGGGAAGAACGTCTACGCGCCGAAGGTCGAAAGCGACACCGGAATGCGCTTCTTCCGCGTAACGCCGGACCCCGCGTCCTGGGTCCGCGGCGCCTTCGACATCAGAGAGCCCGCCGGCAAGGAAGGCGACGCCTTTCGGTTCGCCGCCGGCCCCGCGCTCGTCGTCTCCCCAGGACTCGCCTTCGACCGGCGGGGCAACCGCATGGGGCGCGGCAAAGGCTTTTACGACCGCTTCTACGAAAAGCTCCTCCAAGAAAGCCCCGACTCAAAGATATGCGCCCTCTGCATGAGCGGCGCCATCGTCGACGACGTGCCGACCGACGAATACGACCGCCGCGTCGACGCGATCTGCACCAAAGACGAGTTCATCACGATAGAATAAAGGGGGAAAGGGGGGCG
>JAITNO010000154.1 GCA_031290405.1 Spirochaetaceae bacterium | reverse complement strand
TGGAGGAGCTTATGACATTAAACATGAACGCAACGCCCGAAACCGTGTGGACGTTGCTGCAAGAAATGGCCCAGCGGGCGGAGGCAAGCAAGGCGGAGCATGACCGAATGATTGCGGAATCAGCCGCGCAGATGAAGGCCATGTCGCAAGAAACGGAGAAGAAGTTTCAGGAAATCGCCGAGCAGCAGAAGAAGACTGACGAGCAGTTAAAGAAATTGTCGAGAACCGTTGGCGGGATGTATCGGACCCAGGGGAAACTGATGGAGGCAATGTATTCCGCGCGGCTGTGGGATAAGTTTGCCACCCTGGGGTTTGCCTTTACCCAGGGCTGTAGGGAAAGAGTCTTTCGTGAAAACGGGCAGAAAGTCGCGGCTGTGGATGTTTTCCTTGAAAACGGCCAATACGCAATGGCCGTGGAAGTGAAGACAAAGTTGACGACGGAAGACGTGAACGACCATGTGGAGCGGATAACAAAGGTACGAAAGAACATGGACGACCACGGCGACAAACGGACGCTGGTGGGAGCCGTAGCGGGCGGCATATCGCCTGATAATGTGATCGCCTACGCGCAAAAGAACGGGCTGTATGCGGTAGTCTGGAGCGGGAAATCCGCCGCGATAGCCGAAGCGCCCCCGACGTTTAAGGCACGGGAATGGTGACGCCGCACTGAAGAGCGCTTGTGGAGCGAAGGCCCCTGGCAATAAGCCGGGGCCTTTGTTGTAGACAGAGGCGGGGCGGGGGCAACCTGCCACGGCATCCGCCCCTTTTCGTTTCATGGGGGCTTGGAACGCCCATTGTTTTTCGTGCAAGTCTTATTACCACTTACGGGGATGAGCCGCACAGGCTTCGAACCTGTGACCCGCAGATTAAGAGTCTGCTGCTCTACCAACTGAGCTAGCGGCCCGCAGTCTTATTCAAGACTGGCTTAGACTAACCTTTTTGCAAAAAGCCGTCTAGTGGACGATACAAGACTTGAACTTGTGACTTCCACCGTGTGAAGGTGGCACTCTCCCACTGAGTTAATCGTCCTTTTCCCCCACGCTAAAGGCAAATATGATATTTGTCAAGCGCCTGTCCGTGCTCACCTAGGCGTTCTTTTCATAAAAAAATCTGAGTCGCGCATTGCTGGCGCCAATTGCCGAGGCGTTGTCGAAACATCCGCTTTCCGCTAGGATTCCGGTATGCAGGTTATTGACTGGGAGGAATTCGTTCGGCGGGGATGGGGGGGCGAAAGGAAAAGCGCGGCGACTATTGGGGTGTTCGACGGGATTCATCGCGGCCACCGCGCGCTTGTGGGCAAGATTACGGGGAGGGCCCCCGCCCTGTCCCTTGTTGTCAGCTTTAAGCGGAATCCTCGGCGCTTTCTCCATCCTGACAGGGAGACGCTTGACATTATGGGGCTTGACGAAAAGATCGGGATATTCGAGGGGCTGGGGGTGGACGCGCTTGTCCTTATTGACTTTTCTCTTGATTTCCGTAGAATGGACGGAGTTGATTTCATTAAGGCTCTTGCGCGGAATGCGGGTATGGCGTATCTTGCAATCGGCAGGGATTTTAGGTGCGGTTGCGGGGGCTCGCTTGACGCGGGGCTCATTAAGGGGCTCTGCGAGACGCTGGGCGTTGAGTGCGAGATTGTTCAGCCGGTGATGGACGGGGGTTTGCCCGTCAGTTCTTCGCGCATTCGCGCGGCTCTTGCGGCGGGCGACCGGGCGACGGCGGAACGGCTTTTGGGGCGGAGCTTAATGGTGTAACTTTGGGGGGGCGGAAACGATCCCCTGTTAAATAGAGGAGTAATAAAAATGGCATTAAGTAAAGACGAAGCTCTTTCCATCGTAAACAAATTTGGAAAAAACGAGAAAGACACGGGGGCTTCGGAGGTTCAAATTGCGCTTCTGACGGGGCGCATCAAGGTGCTCACCGAGCATTGCAAGCGGTTCAAGAAGGACGCGTCGGGGCGGCGGGGCTTGCTCATCCTCGTCGGCAAGCGCCGGCGGATGTTGGCTTACATTCAGCGCACGAACCTTGAGGGCTACCGCGCGCTGATTAAAGAGCTTGGGCTCAGAAAGTAAAGGATTCGCGCTCCCCCGGCAAGGCCGCTAAGGCGAGTGGGGGGGCTGGGGGGCCGCCTCGGTCCCCCCCAGCGGGTTTTTTTTAGTGGCCTACGGCGCTAAGCCTGTGAAAGAGGCTTTGTGTCTGAGGGGTTGCGCTCCCTCGGCAGGGCTGCTGGACGCGCAGGGGGGGGCTTCCCCCTTCATCATCTAATCATCATCTATTATAAAGGAAATTATGGTGCAAAGACTTACAAAAACAATCGCCGGTAAAGAGTTGATCTTGGAAACCGGCAGGATCGCGAAACAGGCTTCGGGCTCGGTGTTCGCGCAGTATGGCGGCTCCGTGGTTATTGCCACGGTTTGTTGTTCGGAGGATTCGGTCGAGGGGCTCGATTATGTGCCCGTCACGGTCGATTATAACGAAAAGTATTATGCGGCGGGCAAGATTCCCGGCGGCTTTATCAAGCGCGAGGCGCGGCCTAAGGATAAGGAAATCCTGGTGTCGCGGCTTATCGACCGCCCGATGCGGCCGCTTTTCGAGAAGGCGTTTGGCCGCGAGATTCAGATTGTCCCGACGGTGGTTTCCACGGACACGGTGAACCCGCCTGACATTCTGGCTATTGTGGCGGCGTCGGCGGCGGTCCACATTTCGAACATTCCGTTTAACGGCCCCATCGCGGGCGTCCGCATCTGCCAGGTGTCAGGCGCGCTGGTGGTGAATCCGACCTACGAAGAGGTCGAGAAGTCGACGATGGAGATCGTCATCGCGGGCACGAAAGAGGGCATCACGATGGTCGAGGGCGGCGCGAAGGAAGTGGGCGAGGAGCTGATGCTTCAGGCGTTGGAGTTGGGCAAGGAGGTTATCCGGGAGCTCTGCGAATTGCAGGAGGAGCTCCGCGGTCTTGCCGGCAAGGAAAAGCTGCCGCTTACGGAAAGCGCCGTAACGCTTCTGAACGCGGACGAGATTCAGAGCGCCGCGCGTCCGCTGCTTGAGGCCGCCTGCTTTGTGCGGGACAAGATGGGCAGGCAGGACGCGGTTCGCACGGTTAAGGGCGATTTCAAGGCGAAGTATAAGGAGCAGCTCGCGGACGAGGCGCAGAAAAAGCTTTTCGACGCGCTCTTCGAGGATATGCAGTACGACATTCTCCGCTCGAGCATTCTGGACAAGGGGGCGCGCGTCGACGGGCGGGGCACGGAAGAGATTCGTCCGATTGATTGCGCCATCGGGGTTTTGCCCCGCGTTCACGGGTCGGCGCTCTTTACGCGCGGCGAGACTCAGTCGCTGGTTGTCACGACGCTGGGCACGGTGTTTGACGAGCAGATTTTTGACGACATCGAGGGCGACAGGAGGGAAAACTTCCTCCTTCATTATAACTTCCCTCCCTACTCGGTCGGCGAGGTTGGGCGGCTGGGCACAGGGCGGCGGGAGATTGGGCACGGCAATCTGGCGCGGCGCAGTTTGCAGGCGATGGTGCCTGCGAAGGCTGAGTTTCCCTACACGATCCGCGTGGTCTCCGAGATTATGGAGTCCAACGGCTCGTCGTCGATGGCTTCGGTGTGCGGCGGCACCTTGTCCATGCTCCACGCGGGCGTCCCGATGAAAAAGCCGGTGGCGGGCATCGCCATGGGGCTTATCACGGAGAGCAACGCTCCCGACGCGCGCTATGCGGTTCTTTCCGACATCTTGGGCGATGAGGATCACCTGGGCGACATGGACTTTAAGGTTGCGGGCACGGAAGACGGCATCACGGGTTTCCAGATGGACATTAAGATCGCCGGCGTGAGTCTTGAGGTGATGAAGAAGGCCCTCGACCAGGCGAAAACGGGCAGGCTCCACATCCTTTCGATAATGAACAAGACGATAGCCAAGCCGGTTGCCGAGATAAGCGAGCTCGCGCCGAAGATTGTGACGATGAAGATTGAGGTTGATAAGATTGGCGCGCTGATCGGTCCGGGGGGCAAGAATGTGAAGGCGCTTTCCGAGCAGTACAAGGTGAGGATAAACACCGACGACGACGGCACGGTAACGATTTACGGCAAGAACACGGCCGACGCCGAGAATGCGAAGGTTGCGATCAAGGGCATTGTGGAAGACCCGGAGACGGGGCGCGTCTACAAGGGCAAGGTGATGCGCATTTTGGACTTCGGGGCCTTTGTCGAAATCCTCCCCGGCAAGGAGGGGCTTGTGCATATCTCGAAACTGTCCCGTTCGCACACGGAGAATGTGGGCGACATTCTAAAAGAGGGCCAGGAGATTCCCGTAAAGTTGCTTGAAATTGACAAGATGGGGCGGCTGAACCTCTCCTACATTGACGCGATAGACCCCGACGGGGCGCCGCCGCCGGAAGAGCGCCGTCCCCGCGAGGATAGGCCCCGCTACGGCGACCGCGGCGACCGCGGCGGTGGGGACCGCGGCGGCAGGGACCGCGACCGGGGGGGCGACCGCCCGCGCAGATGGTAACGGGCTGAATTGACGAGGGGCCGGCTAAAAGTGCGCCGGCTTCCCTCGCACATAATGGAAAACCGCCGCAGAGCATATTCTGCGGCGGTTTTTTTATTGCGGCCTGTCGAAGGGACGGCCTCTGTCACCGAAGGCTGGGGGCGCTGCCCCTACACCCCCGCTGGGGGGGTTTTTTAGGCCCCCCCATGCCTCCCCATAGCCCGTGAACGCGCCGTCCACGAGCTATGGCGGGTTGCCCCGCACGCCGTGCGGGGAGCCCCGCGCGCCGTGCGGGGAGCCCCGCGCGCCG
>JAITNO010000118.1 GCA_031290405.1 Spirochaetaceae bacterium | reverse complement strand
CTCCTCCAGCAGGAGGTTCACCAGGCGGTCTCGGCTCTCATGGAGCTGAACCAACAGAAGGCGCTCATGCGGCGTCAGTCCCTCGCTGACACCGCTCTTGAGAATATCTAGCTACGGTTAGAATTCTTATTTTGAGGCATTCGGCTTTTCGGTTAGATTTTATTTTGAGGCATTACGGCCCTTTCACGGAGGGCGCCGCCGCAAAAGAGGAAATCCTTGACGATGGCGGTTTGTTTTGCTACGTTCGCGGCATATCAATTTCATTGCATAGGAGAAATAAAGATGTATATCAGTCAAGTAACTTTTGAGAGCGCTAAAACAAACGAAGAGACCCTCAAAGGAATCATGAAAAAGAAAGCGGCGGCAACGGCGAACGTTGCCGGCCTAGCGTCGTCCGAGATCTGGGTGAGCGAAACGCCGGAGAGGGTTGGCTACACCCACGTCATAAAGTGGGAGAGCCGGGAACGCTTCAAGGCGTGGATGCGCGACGTTCACAGCAAGGAACACGACCCCAAAGACGGGCGGAGCGGCCCTCCCATCGCCAAGACGGCGTGCCAGTATGAGGGGGTGGACGCAGCTTCCCTGTAGAATTGGCCCTGTTCCCTTCTTCCCGCAAAGGGCATGGAGGGAATGGGGAACGCGAAATGGCTGTTCGGGGCCCCCAACGTTTTGTTGGGGGCCTCAACATTTTGGGTGGGGGAGAGGGGGGGGCTCCCCCCTATGCTCTTTTCTGTTATGATGGCCGCCATGCGCGTTATTATTGTTGGCGCGGGCACTGTGGGTACGCAGCTTGCCCGCCATCTTACGCTGGACCGGAACGAGGTAAGCCTTATCGAGGCGAACGAGGAGCGTGCGCGGCACGCGTCCGCCCGGCTCGATTGTCTGGTGATTCACAACGAGGGCAATTGTCCCCAGGCGCTGAACGAGGCGGGCATCGCGCGCGCGGACGCGTTGGTGTGCGTGACGGACTCCGACGAGATTAACATGATTGTCTGCGGTTTGGCCTCTCAGCGCTGCCCCGCCGTGCGCAAAATTGCGCGGGTTAAGAACGACGGTTACTTCAGCTTAAAACATTCAGGCGGCTTTGCGGATATGAAGGACGCGTTTTCCGGGGGGGGGAAGCTTTTGGGCGTCGACCACTTCATCCATCCGAATGTTGAGGCGTCGCGGGCGGCTCTGGACGCGATTGACCACAACGCTGCGGGCGACGTTCTTTCTTTCGCGGGGACGGATTATGAGCTGGGCTCCGTCGTTGTGGCGGCGGGGAGTCCCTTGGACGGTTTGGCTCTGAAGGATTATCGGGGTCTGGCGCCGGCGGACACGCTGGTAACGCTGGTCGAGCGCGATGAGGAGTGGATACTTCCTTCCGGCTCGACGGTTCTAAGGCGGGGCGACAGGGTGTTTATTCTGGCTCAGGAGGCGGACATGGACAGGCTCTTCGAGCTGGGGAATAAGAAGGAGCGGAGGCTGCGGAAGATTGGCATTGCGGGGGGCGGGCAGCTGGGGGCGCTTGTCGCCGACGGCTTGTTCTTGCGCGGCGCGGACGAAGCGGGCGAAAAGGCGCGGTCGCTGTTGTCGATCTTTCGGGGCTTTATTAAGAAGAGCGCGCGGAAGATCTTTATCATCGAACAGGATTATGCGCTGTGCAAGGAACTGTCGGCTCGCTTTCCCGAAGCGGTCGTGCTGAACGAAGACATGAGCGACGAGAACTTCGTGATTGAGGAGCAGCTGAACGATCTGGACTTGATTGTTACGGCGACGGGGAATCAGGAGCTGAACATCATCACGGCGCTGTACTTGAAGTCGTGCGGGGTTAAGCGGGCGGTGGTAACGGTGGGGAACGACGGCTATGCCCGCATTGCGCGCCGGCTTGGCATCGACGTGGTGATTCCGATTAAGTCGGTGGTGGTGGATTCGATTCTGAGCTGTTTGATGGGTGGGGGCGTGCGGGGGATTCACCGTCTGGGCGGGGGCACCATTTCGATCTTTGAGATTGAGGTGGGGGCCGCCTGCCCCCTCGCCGGCAAGGCGATTACCGAGTTCCACGTGAGCGGGGGGGCGCTTCTAATGCTGGTCGAGCGAGGGAAGGCGTCGTTCATTCCGCGGGGGGATTATGTGTTCTGCGCGGGCGACAAGATCGTCATCATTGCAAAGAAGGACGGGGAGAAAGAGTTGGAGCGGTATTTTGGGGTGAGCCTGTAGATGCGCTTCATTAAATTGTTCCGCATTCCGCTGTTTGCGCTTGCCTTTGTGCTGCCGACGATGATTCCCGCGTTGATTATCGCGCTTGTTTTGCGTGAAAGGGCGATGACGGCGGCCTTCGGTTTCACGATGCTGGCGGCGGTGGTTTTGTGCGTACCCGCGCTTGTCTCCATCAAGAAAAAACCGCTGCGCCTCTACTCCCGCGACGGTTTTTTTGTGGTGGCTTTAAGCTGGGTGATCGTCAGCCTGTGGGGGGCGCTGCCGTACTTTCTGTCGGGCGCAGGCGTTGGGTGGACGGACGCGGTCTTTGAAAGCGCCTGTGGGTTTGCGACGACGGGGGCGACGACGATTGCCGACATTGAGGCGCTGCCCGCTTCGCTGCTCTTCTGGAGGAGCGTCAGCCACTGGACGGGGGGCATGGGGATCATCCTGTTGACGGTGGCCTTGCTGCCGCTTCTGGGGGTGGGAGGCTTTCAGCTTATCAAGGCGGAGACGCCGGGGCCCGACAAGGAAAAAATTACGCCTAAAATTACGGTAACGGCGAAGGTCTTGTGGGCGGTGTATGTCGCGCTCACGCTGCTGGTGTTCGTTCTGTATGCGGCCGGCGGGATGAGCGTGTTCGACGCGGCCTGCCACGCGTTGACGACGCTTGCGACGGGGGGCGTTTCGACGAAGAACGCGGGCCTGGGGTTTTACGACTCAGGCTACATTGACGGCGTGGCGACGGTCTTTATGTTTCTTGCCGGCGTCAACTTCAATCTTTACTACAAAATGGCGCGGGGGAAGTTCCGCGAGGTGACAGTCAATACGGAATTGCGCGCCTATGTTGCCGTCTTTATCGTGGCGGCGCTGGTTGTTGCGTTTGATGTTTGGGGGCGTTATGGGTCGTTTGGCGCGGCTCTGCGTTTTGCGGCGTTTCAAACGTCGTCGTTTTTATCGACGGCGGGGATTGCGGTAACGAACTACGAGCTCTGGCCGCCGCTGTCGCAGGCGGTGTTGTTCCTTTTGATGTTTCTGGGGGGCTGTTCGGGATCGACCGCCGGCGGGGTGAAGATCGTCCGGTATGCGGCGCTCTCCAAGCAGGCGGGCAACGAATTGCGCCGCATGATTTACACGCGCGGCGTGTTCAGCATTAAGCTGAACGGCAAGATGGGGCGCAAGGATGTTGTGTACGGCGTCGCGGCGTTTGTGTTTCTCTATGGTTTGCTGATTGCGCTTGCCACGCTGGCGACGGCGGCCGCCGGCTTCGACATTCTGACTTCTCTTTCGGCGTCGCTTTCGATTCTGGGCAACGTGGGCGTCGGCTTTGGCGCGATAGGGCCGGGCGGCTCTTACGCGATTTTCCCCGACGCCATCAAGTGGCTCTATTCGTTTTTGATGATTACGGGGCGCCTGGAGCTGTGGACGGTTCTGGTGCTCTTCCAGCGTGAATACTGGAGGAGCTAGGGCAAAGAGCAAAGAGCAAAGAATAATGAGCGGTGAGCGGTGAGCAATGGAGGAAGGGCCGCGGCGGGGAAAGCGCCTTCATCCTCGGATTTTCTCTGCTCGTACTCGAGTACGACGGGCTCGGACTCGAGTACGACGCGCGGGGTTGGGCTCGCGCTCGGATTTTCTCTGCGTGGGAGCTCCCCGCGCGCCGTGGCGGACATCCGTCGCGCCGTGACGGATGTCCGTCGCGCCGTGACGGATGTCCGTCGCGACCGGGCCGGTGTCCCGGACCGCCGGGCGGGGGGGCGC
>JAITNO010000076.1 GCA_031290405.1 Spirochaetaceae bacterium | reverse complement strand
CGCGCCCCGCGAAGGGGCTTGACAGTGTTTTCTAGCCCAGTATAATCGCGTTCGTACGTTCGTACGTTCGTACGTTCGTACGTTCGTACGTTCGTACGTTCGTACGTTCGTACGTTCGGCCCCTCGCGCGCGCGCGCGAAGAGTCAAGGTCTAGGGTCTTACGGGTTCTGTCTATCATGCTTCCATTATCGCATGGCTTTTCGGGCGTGTCAAGCTTTTTTTTTAAGCCGGCCTGGGGGGGGCGGGTACGGCACATCGGGGACTTTGACCGCTCCATCCGCCGCCCTTGCGCGGGTAGCACCCTTCGTCGTGCAAGCCCTCCGCAACAGTCCATTCGCATTGAGGTTGTACAGTTGCGCCGCTATTCGCGGCGTGGGGGGGGCTCCGACCGTGAAGGACGCCAGGCTACGGGTGGGTCTGGGAGGCCTCAGGCCTCCCAGCGGGGGCGTTGCGGGGGCGGGCCCCCGCAGGAGGGGTAGCGCGCAACGAAGTGCGCGCGTAGGGGGGGGCTCCCCCCTCCTCCTCTCTTCTCTTCTTCTTTATGAAAGCAAAGCTGAAAGCTGGGGAGCGCAGCCCTCAGCCCCAAGGCGTATCGCTGGGGGCGTGGCCCCGTAGGGCGCAAAAAGAGCCTGTGGCTCCGTAGGCCGCTGCAAAAAAATTTGGAGGTGTTATGAAAGGGAAATTGCCGCGTTGGGATTTGGGGTCGATATACCCGTCGTTTGATTCGCAGGAGTTCGCCGCCGACAAGGGGCTGTTGGGCGCGTCCGTCGCCGCTTTGCAGAGGGCGCTTGGGCGCTGCGAACGGCGGGGGCTGGACGCGCGGGCGCTGCTCGATTTGATTGCGCGTTTCGAGCGGGCCGGCGATGCGGCGGAGAACCTGTCGGCCTACGCTCAGTCGGTATGGACGGCGGATACGGGGGACCGGCGGGCGCTTGCCGAAACAAACGTGGTTGATGGGCTTAAGTTGCCGCTGTCCGCGTGCGCGGTTCGCTTTCGCGCGTTGCTTGCCGCGAACAGGGGGGCGATTGCCAGCTTTGTTAAGGGCTGCGCGGAGCTGCGGCCGTACCGGTTCTTTCTGGAGGAGTCGCTGGAGAGGGCGCGCTTCGAGATGACTGGCGAGATGGAGGGGCTTGCCGGCGACCTTGCGAGAGCGGGGGCCGACGCCTGGGCGCGGCTTCACGCGGCTCTTGCCTCGTCGACGCTGGCGCTTTGGGATGAGGCGACGGGGGAGCGCACGTCGATTGCCGCTCTGCGCGGTCTGGCGCACAGTCCCGACCGGGCACTTCGCGCGCGCGCCTACCGCGCGGAGTTGTCGGCCTGGAAGTCTATCGAGACGCCGTGCGCGGCGGCCCTCAATGGGGTGAAGGGGATGGCGGTTTGTCTGGACGGGCGGCGGGGCTGGGGCTCGGCGGCGCAGAAGTCTTGTTTCCAATCGCGCATCGGCGTAAAGACGCTCCGCGCGTTGATTGACGCGTTGGAGGGGGCGCTGCCCGTGTTTCGCCGCTATCTTGCCGCTAAGGCGCGCCTTCTGGGCGTGAAAAAGTGCGCGTTCTACGATTTGTTTGCCCCGCTTGCGTCGGGTGAGGCGCGGGTTTGGAGTTGGAAGGAGGCGTGCGGTTTCATTGCCGAGCGTTTTGAGGAGTTTGATCCTCTGATGGCGCGCTTTGCCCGCATGGTGTTTGCCCGCTCGTGGATTGACGCCGGGGGTCGGCTGGGGAAGATTGGCGGGGCCTACTGCGTGGATTTTCCGCTGGCGCGGGAGTCGCGGATTCTGGTAAACTTCGAGGGCTCTTTCGATTCGCTGCTGACGGTGGCTCACGAGGTGGGGCACGCGTGGCACCACGAGCTGGTGAAGGATCTGCCGCGCTTTCTGGCGGGCTATCCGATGACGCTGGCCGAGACGGCGAGCATCTTTGCCGAGACGATTACGCTGGAGGGCGCCCTGCGGTACGCGGACGAGGGCGACGAGCTTGCCCTGATTGAGGGCAGCGTGAAGGATTCGTGCCAGGTGATCGTTGACATCCTTTCGCGTTTCTACTTTGAGCGGGAGCTCTTTGAAAGGCGCGAACGCGCTGAGCTGCCGCCTGAAGAGTTGTGCGCGATGATGCTCGACGCGCAGAAGAAGACGTACGGCGGCGCCCTTGACGGCAAGGCCCTGCACCCGTATATGTGGGCGGTGAAGGATCATTACTACGATTATGCGCTGCCTTTTTACAATTACCCCTACGCGTTCGGCCAGCTCTTTTCGCTGGCGCTCTACGCGAGGGCGAAGGATGAGGGCGCGCCGTTCGCCGCCGTCTACCGCGCTCTGTTAAGGCGCAGCGGGTCGATGTCCGCCGCGGCTCTGGCGCGGGGGGCGGGCTTTGACATCGAGGATGCGCGTTTCTGGCAGGACGGCCTGGCGGTGATTGCCGAGCGGGTGAAGCGTTTTGAGCGTATGGCCGCGCTCCATGCGAGGGGTGAAGGGGCGGCGGGGGCGCGCTAATCGGCGCCGCCCAAGCTGCTTTCGGTTAGGCCAAACCCTTCGCTTTCGCCGCTGTCGCGGCGGCCGGCCGGCTCGATGTGTATCACGATGTCGTAGACGGCTTCGAGCTTCTGCCGGATGGCGGCTTCGACTTGGGTGGCGATGCGGTGGGCCTGGTCGACGGTAAGGCGGCTGTCGACTTCGATGTCGATGTTGATGTCCCAGAAGCCGGCGATGCGGCGCAGGCGCGCGCGGTGGGGGTTTAGGGCCCCGGGCACCGAACGCACGGCGTCGAAGACGGCCTTGTACTTTTCCGGCGGGGAGCCGCCGTCCATCAGCTCCGCGTTGGCTTCGAGGAATATGCCGACGGCGGCCTTCAGCACCCAGAGCGAGACTGCCAGCGCGGCCGCCGTGTCGATGACGCCGACCTTAAAGTAGAAGGAAAGCCCCAGCCCCAGGAGGACCGCCGCAGAGATGGCCACGTCCGCTGCCATGTTCTGCGCGTTGGCGGTGAGCATGGCGCTGGCGGCCTTCTTCCCCATGCGGTATTGGTTAAGCGCGAGGAGGAGCTTCCCCGCAATCGAGACGAGCGTGACGACGACGGCGGGAAAGGCGGGAACGTCGTGGGGGGAATCCGACAGCATCGACCGGAGGGCGCTGGTGAGGAGCTGTATGCCGGCAAAAAAGAGGATGAAGGAGAGCCCCGCCGTCGCCACCGTTTCCGCGCGGCCATAGCCCCAGGGGTGCCGCGCGTCCGCCGGCAGCGTGATGACCCGCGAGACGAAGAGCGTCATGCCGGCAATAAGAACGTCGACGGACGTGTCGATGCCGTCGCCGACGACGGCAAGGCTCCCCGAAGCAATGCCGACGGCGACCTTCGCCGCAGCCAGCGCCGCGTTGCCGAGCAGCGCGACAAGCGAAGCCCGCCTTATGATGCGCGCGCGGTCTTCAGCGCCGGCACCGGCGCCGGCGCTCACGGGAATCGTTTGTTCCATTGACGCTCACACCAGCGTCCGCGCTATGCGAACAATGTCGGCGAAGACCGCGCCGGCGGTTACCCCCGCCCCCGCGCCCGGCCCCTTGACGACCATCGGGAGCTTGGCATAGCGGTCGCTCGCGATGACGACGATGTTGTCGGCGTCGACGAGCGAACGGAAGGGGCTGCCCTCAGCCTCGGCGCGGAGGGCAAGGCGGGCGGACCCCGCCTCCACCACAGCCACGTAGCGGAGCGCCTTGCCCGCCGCCGCCGCCTCAGCGCGACGGCTTTCAAACTCGGCGTCCGACTTCTCAAGCTCGGTGAAGAATGCCTCCACGCTCTTTGCCTGGAAACACGCCTCAGGAAGTATCGGGTCGATGTGGACGTCGGAAAACTCAAGCGGCATCCCGCATTCGCGCGCCAAGATCAACGCCTTGCGGGCCGCGTCCATCGCGTTCAGGTCGTCGCGCGGGTCAGGCTCCGTGTAGCCCTTCGCCTTTGCCTCGCGGACAAGCGCCGAAAAGGGCTTCGAGCCGTCAAAGCTGTTAAAGATAAAGCTTAACGTGCCGGAAAAAACACCCTCGATGCGCCGCACCACGTCGCCGGACAAGTGCAAATCGCGCAGCGTCGAGATCACCGGCAGCCCCGCGCAGACCGTCACCTCGTAGAGGTAGGGAATCCCCCAGTCGCGGGAATGCGCCGTTATCCGTTTGTAATAGTCCAGGGCCCCAGAGTTCGCCTTCTTGTTCGGCGTAACGACGGGAATCGACGCGCGGAGGATTTCCTCGTAGCCCGCCGCCACCTCCGCGCTCGCCGTGCAGTCGCAGAACGCCGTGTTCGGCAGGTTCGCCGCCTTCATCACCCCAATAAACTCCGCAAGATTGAACGGCGCTCCCCCCTCCAAAAGCGTCCGCGCCCGCGCCGGGTCGACGCCGCCTGAGTCAAAGATCATCGCCTTCGAGTTGGCCACGCCCGCAATGTTGATGCGAATCTTATACTCCTCCGCCAGCACCTCCCTCTGGCGGGCAATCTGTTCAAGCAACGTGCCGCCAATCAGCCCAAGCCCGACGAGGAAGAGGTTCACCGAGCGCGTCCCCGACAGGAAAAACGCCTCGTGGATGCTGTTCAGCGCCTTCGAGACATCCTTCCCCGCGACAACCAGCGAAATGTTGATCTCCGAAGAACCCTGCGCGATAGCGTCCACGTTCACGCCGTTCCGCCCCAGCGCGTAAAACACCTTGCCGCTAATCCCCGCCGTGCTCTCCATCTTCGAGCCCACCACCGCGATAACCGCCTTGTCCCGCTCCACCACAGGCGCGTCCAGCGAACCGGAAGCAATCTCGCGCTCGAATTCGGCCCTCACCGCCGCCGCCGCCCGCTCCCCGTCATCCGGCATTACCGCAAAGCAGATCGAGTACTCCGAAGACGCCTGCGTGTAGAGGATCACGCTAATCCGTTCCCGCGAAAGCGCGCCGAACAAGCGCGCCGAAAAACCCGCCACACCGACCATCCCCGTCCCCTGCACCAGAACAAGCGTAACGTTGCCCATCGACGAGATGCCCTTTACCGGCATCCCCCCCGCGTCGGGCCCGTCCCCCGCGCTGGAAATCAACGTGCCCCCATTCCCGCGGTTAAACGTATTGCGAATCCTAATCGGAATGTTCTTATCCAGCGCAGGCTGCACCGTCGGCGCGTGCAGCACCTTCGCGCCAAAGTGGGAAAGCTCCATCGCCTCGCCGTAGCTCAGCCGTTCAATCGTAAAGGCGTTCTTCACCAGCTTAGGGTCCGCCGTCATAATCCCGTCCACGTCCGTCCAGATGTCGATCTCCCGCGCGCCCAGCGCCGCCGCATACACCGCCGCGCTCAAGTCCGAGCCCCCCCGCCCCAGCGTCGTCGCCGCCCCGTCAAGCGTCGAGCCGATAAAGCCCGCCGCCACCTGCATAACCCCGCACCCCTCGAAATGCCGCCTGATAAGCCGCTCCGTCTCGCCGCCCAGCACCCGCGCAGCGCCAAAAGCCCCATCAGTCTTAATCACAAGACGAGAATCAAGGTAGTCAGCCGGAACACCCCGCGCACGGAAAATCCGCGCCAGCAGGC
>JAITNO010000045.1 GCA_031290405.1 Spirochaetaceae bacterium | reverse complement strand
TCTTCCTTCGAGAAGCGCACAGAACCCAGAATATGCCTTTCAAACGATTCGCAGCAACGGGGGGCCACCCTCCGTGCAATGTCAAGCAAGACGCCCGCATAATCCCGAATCTCTTTCTGCGCGTGGGCCCCCGACCGGAGCTCCAAAAAGTGAAAGAGGTTGTTCAGGTCCATCTGCCAGTAGATTTCAGTGTAAATCGAAAGCGGCAGGTTGATGCGGGCAATCTCGCGGGCAAGCCCCCCGTCGATCAACGCCGAATACTCCTCGTAGGAACGTTTTTGCCCCCCCTTCAGGGCCGCGCGAATCCTTTCGCATTCTTCCGGCGGGAAGGCCGCGTTTGAACGCCCCTGCTTGTTGTCGTCGCTCTGAGGCGAAACGTCGGCTTCCGCAGGCACATAAAAATCATCCTTCATGACCGAATAACGCCCCGAAATCTCGTTAAGCCGCGCCGTCCGGTGCCGCACCCACTGACGCGCCACAAAAATCGGCATCTTAACGTGAAACGTCAGGACAACCTGCTCGAAAGGACTCGTATGCCTGTTCCGTAGCAGATAATCAATCAGCCCCGCGTCCTCTCGATAGGTCTTCGTCCCCTCGCCATAGGACACCCGCGCCGACTGAACCACGCGCTCGTCCGACCCAAGATAGTCGACAAGCCGGACAAAACCCTTGTCCAAAACCGGAAACTCTTTGTCTAAAACGGCCTCTGCCTCCGGTGAAATGCAATGCGCCATATTTTTTCCTTTTTTTCTTTGCCCCCCTATGCTAGCAGAAGCGCGCGCGCGACGCAAGACGCATGAAAGTGAAAGCGGCTATTCGCAATTCAACCGCCTACCTCACGGCGAGTCGCCTCTTCTGCACAATGGCCGCCCTATGGTGGGGGAGACTTCCCCCTCCGCTCTGTGGTATGATGCGCCCATGAACTTGGATGAATATGAAGTTTGGTACAAGAGCACATACCGCGGCGCAAGTTCCGCATTTACCGTTATGGTGATGATCTTTTCGGATTTGCTGGCGATGATGCTGTCCATCGGCATCGGGTTTTTTCTGGTGAACCTCTACGACTACAGCGCGATTAACTTTCGCTCTTTCGTCGGCTACTGGCCCTACATCCCCGTGTTCATCCTCATCTTTCAGATGCTTTCGCTCTATCCGGGCACGTCGCTCGCCCCCGCCGAAGAGTTGCGCCTGCTCTTCATCGGCTCGTTCATAGCGCACGGCGGCATCATTTTTTCGCGCTACATTGAGGACGGGGAGCTCGACTACATCACCGTCGCCCTGGCCGTCAGCTACATCGCCTCGACGGGCGTTTTTCTAAGCAGCCGCGCGTTCTTCCGCTTTCTGTGGAGCAAATCCCGTCTGGGCGGCATCGCGACGGCGATCTACGGCGGGGGTGAGATGGGGCGGATGATCGTGGACAAGCTCGTCGACCATAAGACGCTGGGCTACCGTCCCGTGGTGATCCTCGACGACGACGTGGGCACGGGCGACGAATACCGCGGCATACCCATCGTTCACGACGCCTATTCGGGGCAGGAGATCGTCCGCCGCACCGGCTTGAAGATGGCCGTCGTGGCGATGGGCCACCTCAAGCGCAAGGATCTGGTGCGTCTGGTGAACAACTCCGTGTCGGCGTTCCGCCACAGCATTCTGATCCCCGACTTCTTCGGCATTACCGCGATATGGGTGTCGGCGCGGGACTTCAACGGCATCCTCGGACTTGCGACGACCCAGCGCCTCAAAAAGCCGGCCAACCTTTTTATCAAACGGACGATCGATCTGTCCATCGTCGTCGTGGGCGGCCTCGTGATACTCCCCTTCCTGTTGCTCATCGCGCTCTGCATCAGACTCACGTCCAAGGGGCCGGCGATATACGGGCACAAGAGGATAGGCGTCAACGGGAAACGCTTCGTCACCTATAAGTTCCGGACGATGGTCTCCGACGCCGATGCACGGCTGCGGGAACTGTTGGCGCGGGACCCGCAGGCGCGCAAGGAATGGGAAGAGAGCGCGAAGATTAAAAACGACCCGCGCATCACGGGCTTCGGCAAGTTTTTACGCAAGACGAGCCTTGACGAGTTCCCTCAGCTTATCAACGTGCTCAAGGGCGAGATGAGCCTCGTCGGGCCCCGCCCGATTGTGGATGCCGAGATCGACAAATACGGCGAAGACTTTGCGCGCATCTTTTCGGTTAAGCCGGGCATCAGCGGACTCTGGCAGGTCTCAGGCCGCTCCGAGACGAATTACGCGGACAGGGTGTCGTTCGACACGTATTATATGCAGAACTGGTCGGTGTGGCTGGACCTGTGGGTGCTGCACAAGACGATCAGCGTGGTTGTCGCCGGCAAGGGCGCCTACTAAATGAATCGAGCCGTTTTCCCCGCCGCCCTCGCGCTGCACGCCCTCCTCTGCTCCGCCGCCTTCGCCCGAAGCTTTGACGAGCTCTTTCCCGATGCGCCGGCGGCGCAAAAAGAAGCGGCGTTCTCGGAAGAAGGCTACTACAACGCCGTCGAAAGGCAGGCCGGCAACGAGTATGCCTGGACGATACATCCGGCCGACGGAGCAAACATCGACATGACAAGGACCCTTCCCGGCGGAAAGCCGCCCGGCCATTTCCTTGAAACCCTCATCGTCCTCCCTTTGGGCGCCGAAGGCGACCCCCTGCTCGACTGTTACAACGCCCTCGGCAGGACAAGGAACCTCGAAGGAAGAACCTACCCGTCATACTCGCGGGGAAGGCCCGTTCCCCTCTTTGAAGCCGCCGACAGAATAGACAACCTTACAAACAAAAGGACGCTGGCCGACCCCCCGCCCGCCCGCGCCGTCCCGCACAGCGAAGAGGTCTTCTTCCGCGTCAAGGACAACAACTTCGGGCGCTGTTACTACGCCTCCCGCCTGGAATCAGGCCCCGCGTCCATCTCCTACCGGCTGACCAACGTCGAAGACATCACGTTTTACGTCTTCACCGTGATACAAAAAGAAAACCTGCACATCCATTTTTACCTCGAAATCCTCGACGAAGGCATCCTCGTCTACGCCCTCACCGGCATAGAACTGAGCAGCCTGGCGGCTTCGCGCGTCGACGTACCCTCCGCCGTAAAAAAAAGATTCGATGTAATCAAAGGCTGGCTCGTCGACGGGATTAACCTGCCTTTAGGAAAATGAGGCGCATGAGGGAAATCATCGTGCTAACCGGCCCCAAGCATTGCGGCAAAAGCGCCGTGAGCCGCGCCTTGAGCGACATATTGCCCGCAGACTGCCGCGATGTAGATGAAGAAATCGAAAAGCGGACGGGCAAAAGCCCCCGCGCCCTCTACACGGAAGGCCCCGACGCCTTTAGGACCGCCGAAGCCGCCGCCCTTGCCGCCCTCCTGCGCGAAGAGGGCTCGTTCCCCATCGTCATCGCCGCAGGCGGAGGCCTCGTCGACAACCCCGCCGCCCTGTCCGCCCTGAAAGACCGCCCCGACGTCCGCATCGTCTACCTGGAAACCTCCCCCGCCGCCGCGTGGGAACGCATAGAACGCGCCGCCCGCGACGGCGGGGGCCTCCCCCCCTTCCTCCACAGCCCCGACCCCGAAGCCACGCACCGCGCCCTGCACACCCGCCGCGCCGCCGCATACAAAGCCCTCGCCCGCCACACCATCCAGTGCGAACAAAAAAGCCCACACGACATAGCCCTGGAGATACAAAGACTCTTAGTCTAGGAGTGGGACGGAGCCCTCTCTCGCAGGGCCCCTTGATAAAAATAAAAACACAAGAGACAATGGACGGCATCATGATAAAGAGAGACCGTATGATCCTAGATAACGGGCCCCTCGGACGGGTCGCGGGATTCTTTTCCCGCGGCTTGTCCGTCGGGCCTTTTTCGTTTTCTGCGCGCCTTTTGGCGGCGCCTGAAACGCTTTTCACCTCACGCTTTCTCTGCTCGGAGCCTCCCAACGCTCTTGGGGGTTCCCCCAGTGGGCTTGGAGGTTCCCCCAGTGGGCTTGGGGGTTCCCCCAATGGGCTTGGGGGTTCCCCCAGTGGGCTTGGGGGTTCCCCCAACGCTCTTGGGGGTTCCCCCAGTGGGCTTGGGGGTTCCCCCAATGGGCTTGGGGGTTCCCCCAATGGGCTTGGGGGTTCCCCCAATGGGCTTGGGGGTTCCCCCAACGTTCTTACGGAGTTCCGCAGCGCTCTTACGGAGTTCCGCAGCGCTCTTACGGAGTTCCGTAACGCTCTTACGGAGTTCCGTAGCGGGGGGGGGGCGTTGCGGGGGGGGGCTGGCCCCCCCGCTTGGGGGGTAGCGCAAGACCGCGCAGCGGGCTGGCGCTCAGGGGGGCGCGCCCCCCTCATGTTTTTTTCTCTTTTTCTTGATTTATTGTGTATGTTGCGGGGGCAAAATTGAATGTCAGAGGAGTGATTGTATGCGTAAGGCGATGTTGGTTTTATTGGCGGGTTTCGCGTTCGCGGCGTGCGATGTGGAACGGTCGTTTATGGGTGTGGAGGGCGGCTCTTCGCCGCTTTTGCCGCAGGCGGACGTGGGCGCGTTCGTGGGCGGCGCCTCGGCTGCTGACGCGGCGGGCGTGGCGACGTTGAGCATGGCGTTTGCGTGGGACGGCGGCGCGGCGGCGGCGCGGCAGGCGGTGGGCGCGGACGGCGGTCAGATTGAGGGTGGCGTTGGCGTGGGGAAGCTTCGCAATTGTTTCCAGTTGATTCTGGTGGATTTGTCCGCGCCTGGCCGCATCTGGGACTTTGACGAAAGGATGAGCGCGGCCGGCGACCCGCGTCCGCGTCTGCAGGTTGGTTTTTTGACGGGGCATACCTACGGGATTCTGGTTCTGATGGGGCACCGCGAGGGTTCCGAGCCGCCCTCGCTGCTGGCTTCGGGCTTTCTTAAAAAGTCTCTTGCGGCGGGTGAGAACGGTCTTGTGATGCCCTTGACGCCGATTGTGGTGGGGGCTGAGTTTGCGCGCTACGGCGACTCTTCCGATGTGCGCCGGTGTGGGCGTCTTGCGCGGACGGTGGGGCTGGACGCGAACACGGTCTACGCGCTGGTCTACACGCTGGGTTCCGCGTCGCGCTATGCGGGGGGGAGGCCGGGCGACGCGCTGCGGGTGGTGTCGGGCGACGGCGTGGCTCCGCTGCGGGAGGCTGACAAGGCGGCTTTCCACGGTCTTGACGACTGGGTTCCGGCGGATGGGCTGCGCCTGGTGAGCAACTTTGCGCGGTATTCGTTCAATCCTGCTGGGGCGGCGGCCGATGTGCCTGATTGGTACGGCGCCGTGCGCGGCGGCCGCTGCACAAACGGCGTGGCGACGTATACGGTGGAAACGGGGCAGGCGGGTCTGACTGCGGGGAGCGTCTTCTTCAATATGGTCTACGCGCCTTTTGGCCTGGGCGACTTTGCGGCGAATTGGAAGGACGCGCGTAAGTTTAGCAAGCCGCTTGCGGCTCTTCCGTTGTGGGCGCTCCGCAATGGCGTAAACGACGCGGTGCAAGATGAGGGCACGGACTTTGGCGCCTACGACGGCACGGCCTCTCACAATGGCAACGGGGCCCTCTCCGTAGGCGTGGCGGATCCTGAGGCGCCCCTGGCGGGGCTCTTCGAGGACGACAATCCTTGGCCAATCGGCGGGCCGGGCGCCTACTGGCAGGATGACGGGGCGGATGCGGGCGACGCCAAGCCTACTTTGCAAGAGGCTCTGACGCGGCTTAACGCGGCTCTGGCGGCGGCGGGGAACCGCTACGGCCATTACCGCATCCGCGTGCGGGGCGCGACGGCGGCGCGGGCCTGGTCGACGGACGGCGCCGACTTGAGCGCGAACCGGTATCCTCACATTACGGGGGCGAATATGCTGGGGAACCGCAAGGCGGGGACAGGCACGGCGGCGCTTTCCATTGTGGGCGTGGGCTCTTCGACGGGCCCTGGCCCCGCGGCGGCGGTGGCGCTCCGCGAACCGGGGAATCTTATCTGTCTGGCGCCCGGCGCGAAGCTGGAGCTGGCCGTGGACGGCGTGAAGCTCCAGGGGATTGCGGGGGCGGGGCACACGGTGGGGCCCTATGCGGCGACGGTCCCCGCGACGGCCGCCATCGTCATACCGGCGAACCCGTATAACACTACGGACGACAACAACACCGCCCTCGTCTATGTGGGGCGGGGCAACGTCTTCGAGATGCTGGGGGGCGCTGAGCTGACGGGCAACTGGAACTCTGGCGCGGCCGGCGCTGCGGGGCGCGGCGGCGGGGCGCAGGTTGTAGGCGGCGTCTTCCGCATGACCGGCGACGACGCTGCGGTGCGCCACAACTACGCGGGGCTTTGCGGCGGCGGCGTGCATCTTCACGGCAAGGGCTCGACGGGCCTTATGTCCGGCGCCGCCGTTCAAATATCCGGCAACGCGAGCGGCGGCGGCGGCGGCGGGGCGTATGTGGACGGCGACGCCTCCTTCGTCATGGAAGGAGAGAACGCGCGGATTAGCGGCAACGCGAGCGACGGCGCGGGCGGCGGCGCGCATATTGCCGGCGGCGCCTCCTTTACTATGCGGGGCTCTGACTCGGCCATATCCGGCAATGCGAGCGCGAGCGGAGGCGGAGGCGGGGCGTATGCGACAGGCGGCGCGCGCTTCACCATGTCCGGGACGGCCTCGCGGATTAGCGGCAATCAAGCTGTTGGCTCTGGAGCCGCAGGCGGCGGGGTAAACAGCATTGGCGGCGCTTATTTTACCATGGAAGCCGGCGAAATTTCGGGCAACCCGACAGGCGGAGCCCAGCCGCAGTTCTACGGGGACCGCGCGGGCTCCATCTGGCCCGCGGGCGTCCACGGCTCGGTGCATATAAACGGCGTCCCTGGCCATGAGTTCGACATGGACGCGCCTGCAGGCGGCGAGATGTACGCCACCGGCTCCCTCGGTGGAACAACGTATCCCAACCTAAACCCCGCCACATCGGTAAGCGCCGCCAACTGGTGGGAAGCGCACCAGAGCGCCGGCACGGTGATAAGAGCGGCGCCGGCCGGCGCGTCAGGGGGCGCGTCAGGCGGCACGCCGGGCGGCGCGCCCAGCGCCATCCTGGTAAGCGGCATAACGCTGGACAAGACCAGCGTCATGCTCGACCCGCCCAGTTATCCGGTCCACAGCACGACCCTGACGGCGACGGTAACTCCGGCAAACGCGACCAACCCCACGCTCAGCTGGTCTTCGAGCAACCCCACCGGCGTTAGCGTGGGCAGCCCGGTCGTGGGCGCTGACGGCAAGGTAAGCGTTACGGTAACGGCGCTTGTCACCGGCGCCG
>JAITNO010000157.1 GCA_031290405.1 Spirochaetaceae bacterium | reverse complement strand
GGCCCGCCTCAAAACCCCCGCGGACAAACCCCTCGAGCGCCACCGCGAACTCTCCATCCTCCTCTATCGCGCGATTTACGAAGCCGCTTGTTTTTAGCAGGAGGGGGGCGCGCCCCCCTCCTCCTTGAGGCGGAAGACGGCGAGCGTCTCCATGTGCTCGGTTTGCGGGTAAAAGTCGTAGAGGGTGAGCGTTTCCAGCGCGTAGCAGGCGGTGAGCTCCTGCGCGTCGCGGACGAGCGCGACGGGGTCGCACGACGCATAGACGAGGGTGCGGGGTTTGTTTTCGCGGAGCCAGGCGCGCATCATGGGGGAGAGGCCCTGCCTGCTGGGGTCGACGACGAGGAAGTCGTAGGGCTCCTTCAGGCGCTGACGTTCCTTTGCCCACTGATGGTCGGTCATTGCCCAAAAGCGGGTGCGCGCCTCGCCACTGGCGCCCTCCCTGCGCGTCCGCGCCATGTTGTCGCGCGCCAACGCGATGGAGGCGGGATTTTCATCGAGCAGGTCGACGCACGGGAAGACGTCCTGCAAGAAAACGGCGAAGGTTCCGACGCCGCAATAGAAATCCCCCGCCCGCTCTTTGTTGCCGACGTCCTCCGCAAGGGCGACGATCCTCTTGATGAGCGTTTCCAGTAGCGCGCCGTTGCTCTGGAAAAAGAGGCCGGCGTCCACGATGACCTCTTTGCCGCACAGGATGATCTTGCCGCGCTCCTTGCCGCCTTCGGCAAGGAGGGTTTTGTCTCTGCCGTAGACGGTCCAGCGGTCTTTGTCCAGCGGCGGCTTGATTTTGCCCTCGCGCAACGCGTCGCGCACGAGGGGGTTTGCGACGGGGCAGTCGTCTATGGGGATGATGTCGCACTTCCGCCGCGCGGCAAGCCCTGCGTTGGACAGGACGAGCTTGTCGGTTTTAAGATGCTTGTAGCGCGCGTTGAGCTGTTTGTACAGGGCCTTGTCGACGCGGTGGAACTGAAACCGGTCGCGGTAGCCGTAAGGAGCCGAGGGCACAATTTCGACGGCGGGGATTGCGCCGAAGCCTGCCGCGCGCTCAAAGAGCTGTGCGAGCTTCTTTTCTTTTCGGGCAAGCTGTTCGGGATACTCCACATCCTGCAACGTGCAGCCGCCGCAGTGTCCGAAATGGCGGCAAGGGGCAGTCTTGGCGTCGTTCATGGTGTTTTTTTGAGGAAGAGGGCCATCTCCACTGCGGCACGGGAGGGCTCTTCTTCTTTCTCCATTGTTGTTGGGGTGGGGGTGGGGGGCGGGGGCGCGTTCTTGTGCTTGCCTGCCTCCGCATAGGCGGCGTCGCGGCGGTCGCGGCTCTCCACTTCGTGGGAGAGGACGCCGATTCTCCTGTCGGTTTCTTCCAAAAGCGCCTTGAGCTGGTTGACGCGCTCTTCCACGAGGCGCGAATCTCTGTCGGTGATCCTGTCGATTTCGTCTATGATCTGCCGCACCGCTTCTTTGGCGTCCTCCGGTATTCTTTCAATGGCCGTCCTCCTTCTAACATAGAACGACAAATAAAAGAACGATGCGACGCTTATCAACAAGGCCAACGCTGAAAAAAAATACGCCATGCTTTATCCTTTAATGAGCGCATCCTCAGACGCGCTATCCGCTAATGTCAATGTATTGCCCCAGATTCGGGTCATGGACGGAACGCATCTTTTCGGTGATTTCCTGGTTTTCCTCGTTGTTGGGTTTCCCCGCGTGTTTTTTCCCGCCAGAGTTTTCGCCGCCTTGATTCTTGTCCTTTAACTTGTCCGGCCCCTCGCCTGAGTCGTCCGCCTGGCGCACCGACTTTTGCTTTTCGGCGTTGCGCTTCTGTTGAACGTCGTTTCGCATGAGCGAATGCAGAACGGCGCCCTCTTTTTGGGCCGAAACCTCTTTCCCGATAGTTTCTATTTGAGAAAAAAGCGTCTGCAAATCAAGCGGAGTCAGCGCCATAGACGATCACCTTCTTCTTTTTTTATCGTCGTCAAAGTTTTGCACGACGGTTACCCGCCCGTCATTCAAGATAAAGGTCGTAGGGTCGAGTTCATTGCGAACCGTAAATTTCTTGTCGCGTATGAACACGACAACACCCTGATAAACCTTGACCGAAGCGCACACGCGCCCGTTAAGGGAAAGCGATTCCATCGTGTTTTCCAGCTTCTCAATCTCCTTATTGATGTTTTCACGCTCCCCGTCAAGTTCCGCTCTTTTCTTTTCCAATTCATGCAAGTATTTTTCTTTGTCTTCCGGCAATGATTTACGCTGTTCCTTTATGCCCAACAGCGTTTGCAGGTTGAGCTGAACGTCGTTGAACTCGGCGTTTAACGCGTCTTTCTGGTGCATATAGTTTTCAAGCCGTGTCTTCGCAATAGGGTCGTACCCCACTTCGCACAGCGTTTCCGTGCTGCCTTGCTTGCCGCCCAATGTTTTCGCGCTTATCAACTCGCCGGCGCGGAGCCTTCCGCCTATGATCGAAGCGCGTTTGCCGTTGCTCACGATGTCCTGTCCCGCGCTGATGTTTGAATTGAGGATGCTGTCGGTAATCATCACGCTTTCCCGCGCTTCCAGATCGGCGTTTTCAGCGAACTTCGCGCTTATCGACTTTTTGGCAAGAACCTTCACCCCCTTCTTGCCGGTGATGCCCTTCTTTACAAAGATGTCGCCGTCCGCGCTTAGCGCCGCTTTTTCGACGGAGCCTTGCACCTCGATATTCCCCGCCGCTTTAACATAAAAGCCCTCTTCAACATTTCCCGTAACGACAACATTTCCAAGAAACACCACGTTCCCCGACTTCAGATTGACGGAGCCGTCGACGACATGAACCAACTCAATGTTTATCTTGTCGTTCGTCATCATCACCTGACCGTTAATGTCCGAGACGATCGTCAATCCATCGGCGGCAAAGCTGACGTTTTTACCAAGCGGCACACTAAAGGTGTCTTTCCCCTTTTGCGCCGGCAAAAGCTTGCCTGTTACGCTGTATCCGTTCACCCCATCCTGCGCCGGAACTTTCTTCGCAAGGCTTTCGCCCTTTAACACATTTTGAATGGTGTTAAGTTCTTTGAAGTCAATTTTACCGTCGCCCGTTTCTTTAATGCGCTTTCTTGTTACATCAGTTTCAAAATAATATTCGAAATAGGCGTCCATTCCATCGATGGGATTCTTGCCCGTTGCGATGCATATCCTTCGATGATAAATGGGTCTGTCGGCAAAGTTTTTTAGGAAATCTTCGTTGATGCCTTTTACCACTCCATGTTGGGTTAAAACTTCACAATACTGTTCGTACGTAAGATCAACGCCGCCCTTGCCCGGAGACAATACCGTGATGTACGCCTTCGTATCCTCTTCGGTAATTTCAACATTGACTACGGTGTCGTGTTCCGGCAGGCGCTGATAATCGGCGATGCGAACATATTCGGAAGTGGGATTGAGCACCGCGTTTGTCACTACTTTCTGGTTATGCTTTTCGATGGAATATCTGCGGATGCTATGCTCCGCCTGATTCTCGTTTGCCGGCGCGCCTTCGCCGGTCGGCGGCGTAACCTTAAGGTATGCGCCGTCGGGACGCCGCTGAATAAAAATGCCGCCGTCCATGTCTTCGATAAGCTCAATGTTTTCGTCGTCCAAGTCGTCGGCTTCGATCTCTTGTTTTCTTTCTCTTTTGCTGCGGATTGTTTCGCAAACGCGAATCTTGCAGATGCTTTCGCCCACGCCCAGAAACGACGATTTCCGGGAGAGCACTTCGTATTCAAGCTTGCGGATGGGGATGTTAAGCAACTGGGCTGCGTGGGCAAGCGCATCTTCAAGGTTAAGACCTTCCGCTTCGATAACCGTAACGGCGCGATCTGCGCTCAGTCTTTCTTTTATGACGCCTTGCAAGCCCGCAAAATCAACCACCTTGCACCTTTCTACATTATCCCTTTGCGGACGTTCGTTAGTTTTGCGCGTATGCGCAACATCGCTTTTGAATGGAGCTGCGAGACGCGGGATTCGGTAATGCCAAGAATCTCACCGATCTCTTTAAGGGTGCAATCTTCGTTATGGTAGAGAACGATAATCTTTTTTTCTTTCTCGGGGAGCTGGCTTATCACATCAATAACGATGCGGCGGATTTCATTGCGTTCGACAATAACGTCGGGATTCATGCTTGCCGGCGATTCTATGGTTTCGCCGATGGACGTCTTGTCGTTTTCATCGCCGGAAAACCACACATCCTGCAAGGAAAGAATCGAAGTGCCGGAAATCTTCATCATCATCTTTCCAAACTCCACCTCGTCCATTTTTAGATAGCCGGCAATCTCATTGTCGGTCGCCGGACGTCCCAGCTGGGCTTCCAGGCTGCCGATCGCGTCCTCAACTTCACGCGCCTTCTGCCTGACCGAACGGGGAACCCAGTCCGTCGAGCGCAGCTCGTCAAAGATGGCGCCCCGAATGCGGGTTACCGCATAGGTCTTGAACTTTACATCTTTTGCGGGGTCAAACTTCTCGATGGCGTCGAGCAAACCGAATGTCCCGCAACTCACCAAATCGTCAAATTCGACGTTATGGGGCATTCCGACGGCCACTTTGCCGGCGACGTACTTTACCAAAGGCGCATACTGTTTGATGAGCGTATCTCGAATTTTCAAGTCTTTCACTTTACGGTATTTTTGCCAGAGCTCTTCCTCGGTGTATTCATCAAGAAGGGATTTCCCCATAATCCTATCCTTCGTCCTTTTTCAACATAGTCTGTATCGCTCCGGCAATTTTTTTCCCATCCGCGTCTCTGCCAAAATCACTCAACTGAACATCCCGCTTGGGCTTTCCTCCAACCGACATTTCCACCGTTCCCAGCGCCGCGGAACGCGAAGCAGGCGGCTCCCGCCCTAGACGCGGACTCACCGCATCGATGCCGGGCAAACCGGGGATGAAGCCACCCGGCTCGACATCGCCGCCAGCGTCCGCTTCGCCAGAACTATACTGGAAACCATTATTTTGTGCTAGCCCTGCCGATCTGGAGTTTCGCGCCGGCGCATAGTCCCGACTTTCAAAGGGTTCGTCCACGCTTTCCGCCCGCGATTCGCGCTCAATTTCCGCATAGGGCGGGAAAACATCGTCGCCGTCCACAGAAAAATCAACGTTCCCTCCGCTTTCCTCAGGCGCCGCTCCCGCCCCCGCCCCCTCGCCTGGCCTGGCATTGCTAAGCATTTTCCCAAAGACGACGGAAACGACGGCCCCCAAGACAAAGAAGACAAGCGCGAAAACAAGCGCGCGGACAAAGATCATCCCCAGCGCCGAGCCGCTCAGCAAGCCAATCAGGAACGACAAAACAAAGGCGATTCCCGCGGCAACCCCCGCAACTTTAGGATCGAAGTCCACAATCACGCCCACAATCTTGGCGGATACACGCCGTCTTTCGTCAATTGGGCCACGCGCGCCGCCGCCGCTTCGCGATCTTCCTTGTAGGTAACGCCGAACCATTCGGAATCGGCGTCAAGGACGCGGATAGCCGTCTTGCCGGATTTGATGAACGCGTCCGCGGCCAGCGGAAGGTAGCACTCGCTCTTTTCCTCGTTCCCGTGGGATTGCAGGAACTCGTCAAAGTAGCGCCTAAAGTGGGGTATGATGCTTTCGGGGTAGCCGAAAAAGTTCATCGAGACGGGGGCGTCGGGGGAAAGCCTCTGTTTTACGCCGTCGGGATTGGTGTTGTAGATGCCGTCCCCCTCGCGCTGAATCTTGAGGAGCTCGTTCACCGACCGCAGATAGCCACCCTGAACCTCGCAGATGCCGCGCGTTACCGTCCCCGACGGACTCAAAACCTGAGAGAGGCGGTAGGGGACGATCGCCCCGTCGGCCGGGCCGGCGGCAAGGTAGGCCG
The DNA here is from genome assembly GCA_031290405.1 of Spirochaetaceae bacterium. Classification (GTDB taxonomy): domain Bacteria; phylum Spirochaetota; class Spirochaetia; order Treponematales; family Breznakiellaceae; genus JAITXS01. The sequence continues at coordinate 821 of JAITNO010000157.1, read as the reverse complement.
CCATAACCTCGTAGGATTCCTTCCCGTAAAAGTCGTCGGCGTTGATGACGGCGAACGGCGCGTCAATCTTGTCGCCCGCGCAGAGCAGGGCGTGCGTCGTGCCCCAGGGCTTCGTCCGGCCGTTTGCCTTTGCCGCCCGCGCGATTTCCGGCGGCAACAGGCTGCCCAGTTCCTGAAACGCGGTGTCGCAGAGGACGCGCGCGCCCATGCGCTTAAGCACAATCTCGTGGAAATCGCGCTCAATGTCGCGCCGGATGACGAACACGACCCTCCCGAAGCCGGCGCGCAGCGCGTCGAACACCGAATAATCCAGCAGGACTTCCCCCCCCGCTCCGATTTTGTCCATCTGCTTCAATCCGCCGTAACGGCTTCCCATGCCGGCGGCAAGCACGACCAGTAGTGGTTTTTTTTGCATAGGCTTACTGTATCAGGGATTTGAAAACGTGTTAAGGATCTTTGCAGCGCCCTACGCCGCCCGCGGGCGGTTTTTGGAGCCTAGGGCTCTTTTTGCGCCCTACGGGGCTGCGCCCCCAGCAATACGCTTTGGGGCTGCGGGCTGCCCTCCCCAGCTTTGGGCTTTATTTTCATAGAGGAAGAGAGCGCGAGGGGCGCCGCCCCCACGGCCCCCCACAGCCGAGCCGCCGCCCGCGGGCGGTTTTGTGAGAGTTCTCACAGGGTTGGTGAGAGTTCTCACAGAGTTGATGAGAGTTCTCACAGAGTTGATGAGAGTTCTCACAGAGTTGATGAGATGTCTCACAGAGTTGATGAGAGTTCTCACAGAGTTGATGAGAGTTCTCACAGAGTTGATGAGAGTTCTCACA
>JAITNO010000057.1 GCA_031290405.1 Spirochaetaceae bacterium | reverse complement strand
GTACGTTCGTACGTTCGTACGTTCGTACGTTCGTACGTTCGTACGCGCGCGCGTCAGCGGTTAGGGGCAGGGCGCTCATAGCAGGCGCAGTCGTCTGGGCTTTTGCAATCATCATGGTCTTATTCTCTCATGGGATTTTGGTTTTGTCAAGAGGGCAAAAAGAGGGGGCCCTCTTGGGGGGGACTTTGACCGCTCCATCCGCCGCCCTTGCGCGGGCAGCGCCTTTCGTCGTGCAAGCCCTCAGCCCTAAAGCCTATTGCTGAGGGCATAGCGCCGTAGGCCGCAAAATGCGCCTGTGGCGCCCGAAAGCTGGGGAGGGCGGCCCTCAGCCCTAAAGCCTATCGCTGAGGGCATAGCGCCGTAGGCCGCAAAAAGCGCCTGTGGCGCCGCCTTGACAATGAATAAGGCACACCTTACGATAGGGGCCGTTGCGGGAATAGCTCAGTGGTAGAGCGCCACCTTGCCAAGGTGGATGTCGCGGGTCCGACTCCCGTTTCCCGCTGGGTCTTTCCGTCCGTCCGCCCGACTTCTTACGCGCGAAAGTGGTGAAATTGGCAGACACGCCAGACTTAGGATCTGGTGCCTTACGGCTTGGGGGTTCGAGTCCCCTCTTTCGCAAAGCGCCCTGCACGGGCGCTTTGTTTTGGGCGCTTTGTTTTGGGCGCTTTGTTGTGCGACACGGCCGACTCGAACGGCCCACCTACGGCTTAGAAGGCCGTTGCTCTATCCGGATGAGCTAGTGTCGCGCTTTCTTGATAAAGTCTATCGCATGGTGTAAGATGTTTCCAGCGGGGGACGATGCTATGAAAATTTTGGTGACTAATGACGATGGGTTTGAATCCGAAGGGATTGCGGCGCTGGCGGACGCGCTTAAAGGGGCGGGGCACGGGGTTTTGATTGTCGCGCCGGAACGGGATATGTCCGGGACGTCTCATTCGATGTCGATTGCGAATCGGATTGCCCTTAAAAGGCTGGCGGAGGGTTTCTGGGTGTGCCGGGGGACGCCGGTCGACTGTGTTATTTCGGTTGTGTCGGGCGGCATTTCGTTTAAGCCTGACGCGGTTGTTTCGGGGATTAACGCGGGGGCCAATCTGGGGACGGACATTCTCTATTCGGGGACGGCGGCGGCGGCGCGGCAGGCGGCGCTGGGGGGCATTCCCGCTGTGGCGTTTTCGCTGGTGGGCGATCATCCGTTCCACTGGGCGGCGGCGGCGCGCTGGGCGGCGGGCAATGTGGAGGGGCTGCTGGGGCTCTGGAACAAGGACGTCTTTATCAATGTGAATATGCCGAACATGGCCCCGATGCCGCAGGGATTTACGTTTGGGTTTCCCTCCCGCCGCGCCTACGTTGAACGCTTGGAGGCGGTGGACGAGGCGGACGGCTGGCAGTCGCTCCATATTCGGAGTTTTGAGGTTAAGACTGATTTTGAGGCGGGCTCGGACCATGATCTTGCGTCTAAAAACACGGTGGCGGTGAGCGCGGTCTTTCTGCACCCGATTACGGTCGACAGGGTAAAGGAAAAAACAACGTGAAGACAAAATACGACGAGGCGATTCGCTTCTTTAACATGAAGCGCTGGGATACGGCGCTGCAAGCGTTTCTCCAGGTTGACGCGGGGGGCTACGGGCCCGAGGAAAAGGCTGAGCTGGCGTACTATCTGGGGCTGTGCTATACGAAGCTTGAACGCTTTAACGACGCGCTGCTCTACTTGGAGCAGGTCGTCTCGGCCAACGCGGAGACGCTCCGCACGTGCCAGTGCCGTCTTACGCTTGCCTACATCTATATGAGCACGGGGCGGCCCAAGATGGCGGAGTTCGAGCTTGACCGTCTGGTGAAGGGGGGCTTTCAGTCGGCCCAGATCCACACGATGCTGGGGTTTTCGGCATGGCTCCAGAAGCACTACAAGCTGGCCATCGAATGTTATGAAAGGGCCCTTAGGCTGGACGCGAACAATGCGACGGCGATGAACTGCCTGGGCTACATCCTCGCCGACACGGGGGAAAACGTCAGGCGGGGTCTTGAGCTGTGCCGCATGGCGGTGGAAAAGCGGCCGAACAGCGCGGCGTACATGGATTCTCTTGGCTGGGCGCACTACAAATGCGGCGAGCTTACCGAGGCGCGTTTCTGGCTGCGCCGCGCTCTGGATCTGGCGCCGCGCCAGAGGGAGATTTCGGGGCACATGAAGACGCTCGTGGATGAGGCGTCGTGAAGGGGGCGAAGGCGGCGGCCGTCTTTGCGCTGGCGGCGCGGCTGTTGGCCGCGCCGCTTTACGCGCAGGATTCCGGAAGCTTCGGGGCGGACGTCGACGCGCTGAACGCGCGGGAATTGTGGCGCCTCGCCCTGGAGTCGTACAACCGTTTTGCCTTTAACGAGGCGATTCTTTCGCTGGAACAGGCGCTTTCCTACAAGCCCGGCGACGCGCTCATCCTGGATTGGCTGGGCAAGGCGTATTACCGCTCGGGGCTTGAGGATGCCGCCATCAGCTCGTGGAGGGCGGCTCTGGAGGCTTACCCGCCTGCCTCGCCCGAGGCGCTTCTTACAGGCAGCCGCATTGAGTTCGTCCGCAACCGGCGGAGTTTTTTCCCGATCATGCGGGAGGCCTCGCGCTACGTCGAAACGGGCTTCTTCGCCGGGAAGCGCGGCGACAACGCCATTTACGGCCAGCCGACGGCGGTCTTGGCCTGCCCGGACGGCTCCGTGTGGGCGGCGGCCTACGGCAGCAACGAGGTCGTCCGCATCGATGTGAACGGCGTCGTCCGCGTCCGCCAGCGCGGGCCGCTTGCAGGCTTTGACCGGCCCTACGACATTGTGCGGGGTCTGGACGGCAGGCTCTACGTTTCGGAATTCCGCGGCGGCCGCGTCAGCGTACTCTCGGAAGGCGGGGACTGGCTTTCGTACATCGGGAGCAAGGGGCTTGCCGACGGGCAGCTCCTCGGCCCCGCCGCCCTAACCGTCGACGACGAAGGCTACCTCTACGCGTCCGAGTTCGGCAACAAACGCATCTCCAAGTTCGACCCCGACGGCGCCTTCATCGCCGCCTTCGGCGCGCGCGGCGTCGGCGTCGGCGCCTTTCCCGGCTTCCTCTGTCCGTCCGGCATTGCCTATAAAAACGGCATCGTCTATGCGGCGGACAGCGTGGCAAAGACCGTCTATATGTTCGACCGCAACGGCAGCTACCGGGGGATCCTCCTGTCCGAAGGGCTGGACGCGCCGGAAAGCCTCCGCTTCCTGCCCGACGGCAGCCTCCTCGTCGCGGACACCAGGCGCCTCCTCCTCGTCGACACCGATTCCACGATAGTAAAGGAACTCACCGCGCCGGGGAATGCCCGCATTCGTTACGTCGGCGCCGACGCTGACGGAAACGGCTCCATCCTCGCCGCCAACTTCGACGAAAACGAAATCGCCGTGCTTGCGTCCCTGAACTCTGTCGCCTCCGGCCTCTTCGTCCAGATAGAGCGCGTTGTTACCGACAATTTCCCCAACATCCTCCTCGAACTGTCCGTCCAGGACGCCAGCCGACGGCCGGTCATCGGCTTAGGCCCCTCCAACTTCTTGCTCAGCGAGAGGGGCTATCCCGTCGCCGCGCAGGAACTCCTGGGCGCAGGCAACGCCGGAACGGAGGCCGACGTCGCCGTGCTAATAGAACGCTCACCGCGCACCGGGGCAATGCGGACCGACGTCGTCGCCGCCCTTTCCGACGTCGCCGCGGCGATGCGGGAATCAGGCGGCACCCTCTCCTCCGTCGTGTCCGCAGGCGCCGTCCCCGTGTTGGAACGCTTCGACGCCGCGCGGCCCGCCGCGCTTTCCGCCGCCGCAGGTGGGGCAGGCGCCGCCGGTTGGAGCGCCCGCTGGCGTTTCGACCTCGGCGTCCGCTTAGCGGCCACCAGCCTCCTTCCTCGCGCAAAAAAACGCGCCGTCGTATTCATCAGCGGCGGCGACCTGGGGGAAAAAGCCTTTGAACAGTACAGCCTTTCGGAGCTCTCCTCGTATCTGGCCAACAACGGCGTCAAGTTTTACTGCATACTGATAGGAAGCGCGGAAGCCTCCGC
>JAITNO010000056.1 GCA_031290405.1 Spirochaetaceae bacterium | reverse complement strand
GCAACCACCAGCGCAAAGCCCTCAGCATCAGACCCCAGCGCGGCAACCGGCGGCGCAAAACCATCGAGCTCAGACGCCAGCGCGGCAACCACCAGCGCAAAACGCAGGAGCGGACTTCAAAGCCCTTTTTTCGCAAGAGCGGTGAGGATCTTGTCGAAGCCGGCGGCAAAGGCTTTCAGCTCTTTTTTCCCGTAGTTCGCCGTGCGGGCAATCTCCGCGCCGCTTTCGGCAAGGGCGACGCGGAAACAGCGAATGGAGAACGCCTCGCCCACGTTTTCCTTCGTAAACTGCCGGCCGCGGTCGTCCATCACCGCCGCGCCCCTGTCGATAAGCCGCTTAGCCAGGGCAATGTCCCGCGTAATCGCCAAGTCGCCCGCGCAGGCAAGCTCCACCAGCCGGTCGTCCGCCGCGCCGGGCCCCTCGCCGCAGAGCTCCATGCGCGCGCCCCCGCCCAGATCGGGAATCGGCCGGTTCGCGGCGAACACCGCGCCAATCCCCGTCCGCGCAGCAGCCTTCAGAATGACGATTCTCGCGCTCACCGGGCACGAGTCGGCGTCCACGAGAATCTTCATCTTCTATACAAGAGTCGCAAAGTAGTCGTCCACCGTTTCGCGGCGGCGGATTTCGACAACCGACCCGTCCTCGCGCAGCAGAAGCTCGCCCGCGCGCAGCTTGCCATTGTAGTTAAACCCCATGGCTCTGCCGTGCGCGCCCGCGTCATGGATAATAACCAAGTCGCCGGACGCCTCGCCCACGTCGATGGCGGGAAGCGCCCGACCAATCGCGAACTTATCGTTGTTTTCACAGAGACTGCCCACCACGTCGCAGACCGCAACCGGCGGGGCCCCCTCCTTCCCCGCGACGGTAATGTGGTGATAGGCCCCGTAGAGCGCAGGCCTCATCAGGTCGGCCATCGAAGCGTCAAGACCAATGTAGCTGCGGTAAATGTTCTTGCGATGAATCGCGCGGGAGACAAGCCATCCGTAAGGGCCGGTCACCACGCGCCCCCACTCCACACGAACAGCGAGCTTTTCAAGACCCGCGGGACAAACAATCCCGTCGAACAACGCCTTTAACCCACAGGCAAGCGCCCCGTAATCCAGCGCCGCCTCTTCGGGCCTGTAGGGAATCCCCACGCCGCCGCCCAGATTGACGAATTCCAGCTCCACGCCCAGACGGCGCTTCAGCTCCACGGCAAGAGAGAACAGCAGCTTCCCCGTTTCAAGGTGATACTTCACGTCGAGCTCGTTAGAAGCCACCATAGTATGCAGCGCAAAACGCCCCACCCCCCTCCCCTTCAAAGCGGCGAAGCCCTCGAAAATCTGTTCCCCCGTCAAACCGAACTTAGCTTCCGTAGGATTGCCAATAATCGCGTTCCCCAACTTAAGAGGACCAGGATTGTAGCGAAGGCAGACAAGCTCCGGCAGCCCGCCCAGACACCCATCCAAAAAATCAATGTGAGTAATGTCGTCAAGGTTGATCGCAGCCCCCATATCCGCCGCCGCGCGGAACTCCCCCGAGGGAGTGTCGTTCGAGCTGAACATCACATCCCCACCGGAAATCCCCGCCATGCGAGCGAGGAGCAGCTCCGGCAGACTGGAGCAATCCGCGCCGAACCCCTCCTCGCGCAAAATCCGAAGGATCGCAGGATTGGGCAGAGCCTTCACCGCAAAATGCAGAAAAAAACGAGGAAACACCGCAAAAGCAGAGCGAATCGCCCGGGCGTTCGCACGAATGGCAGCCTCGTCGTACAGATAAAACGGCGTAGGATGCTCCGCCGCCACCTCTTCCAGCCGCCCCTTCCCAAGAGGAAACGCCTTATTCGTCATTCAACCAACCCTCCCCGCGTCGATAAGACGCGCAATCTCCACCGCGAAGTAGCTAATCAGAATATCCGCGCCCGCGCGGAAAACGCTCACCGCCGTTTCAGCCACAACCCCATCCTCGTCGATAAAACCCGCCGCCCCCGCCGCCTTGATCATCGCATATTCGCCGGAGACGCTGAAAGCCGCCAGCGGAACGACCAACGCCTCCGCGCAGCGGCGCACCACGTCCAAATAGGAGAGCGCCGGCTTCACCATAATAATATCCGCGCCCTCGGCAACGTCGGCCAACGCCTCTTTTACCGCCTCCTTCACATTGTGGAAGTCCATCTGATACCCCTTTCGGTCGCCAAAAGCCGGCGCGGAACCCGCCGCAACGCGAAAAGGCCCGTAAAAAGCCGACGCGTACTTAGCCGCGTAGGACATAATCGGGAGACCGAGGAAACCCTCACCGTCAAGAACGCGGCGGATCGCCGCCACGCGCCCGTCCATCATGTCGGAAGGGGCAATCATATCCGCCCCCGCGCGCGCCTGCGACAACGCAATCCGCGCGAGCCATGCCAACGACGCATCGTTGTCCACCGCGCCATCCTTTAACACGCCGCAATGCCCGTGGTCCGTGTATTCGCACATACAGACGTCGCCCACGCAGAAGATTTCCGGGAATGAATCCTTCGTCCGCCTCAACGCGCGCTGAACAACCCCATCGTCGCGCCAAGCGCCGCTCCCCACAGAGTCCTTTTCATCAGGAACGCCAAAAAAGAGAACCTTATTCACCCCAGCCTTCAAGAGAACATCGAAAATCCGTCCCAGATCATCCACAGCGTAACGAAACTGCCCCGGCATAGAGACAATCTCCACAGGATTCCCACCGCCATCCCTCACAAACACAGGAAACACCAGCGCCTCCTTCGAGACCCTCGTCTCACGCACACCGCGCCGGAGCGCCTCGCACACTCGCAACCTCCGCCCGCGCAAAATCAATTCAGACACACTCCCCCCTTAAAAGGAAATTTTTCGCCAACACACCCACAAACCACCATTCAACACCACACATCACACAATGTCAAGCCCCCCATAGCCGCACACAATCCAAGCAAGATGCCACACAATCCGAACCCACCCCCTCACAGACTGAACATCACCCCACACAGACTGAAACCCTCCCCTCACAGACTGAACTCGCCCCCACACAAGCCAAACCCCACCCAACACCCTCCCCTCCCCCGCACCGACGCGCAAGCGCCCACCCAAAACACCACCAAACACACCCAACACGCCTCCAAACACCCACCACTCCAGACTAAACGCCCCCGACGCCAGAACCGCAGTTCCCCGCTCCGGCAACTCGGGGAACTCCACGAGCAACTCGGGGAACTCCACGAGCACCGCGGGGAGCTCCACGAGCAACGCGGGGAGCTCCACGAGCAATTCGGGGAGCTCCACGAGCAACTCGGGGAGCTCCACGAGCAACTCGGGGAACTCCACGAGCAGCGCGGGGAGCTCCACGAGCAGCGCGTGGACGCACACAAGACGCCTGTAGACTCACCCAAGTCAGCGCGGAATAAGAACAATCAGTTTGAAGACAAGAACAAGACGCCCGCAGACGGGAACAAACTCACAACGTTAGCCGCCTTCGCGCAAGGACAGGGCCGCATCCACGAGGGCCTCCACCGTCGCATTCGCGGCCACCAGCGCATCCATCCCGTAGGCCGCCGCCGCCCGCGCGGTCGCCTCGCCAATGCACAGAGCATGCCGCCCGCGCATATGCTCCACGCCGAAAAGACGCGCAAAATTCTCCACCGTCGAACCGCTCGTGAACGCAATCGCGTCAAGGTCTTCCACAAGCAGGTCGCGCAGCGCAGCGTCCCCCCAATCAACGGCAACCGCGTCGTAAAGCGGCGCATCGACCCAGGCAATCCCCGCCGCGTCCAACGCCTCCCCGAGCTCCGCGCCGCAAGCGCCGGCGCGCGGCAGCAGAACCCGCTCCCCCGGCCCCACAACACGCGCCAAAACGCGCCCGAGCTCAGAAGCGCTGAAATGGTCCGGCATCGCATCCACGAGGATCCCCCGCACCTCGAGCGCGGCCGCCGTCGCCCGCCCAATTGCCGCAAAGCGCACCCCGATGAGAGAACGCACATCCAGGGCGCGCGCTCTCATGCGCGCGAAAAAAAACTCCACCCCGGCGGAGCTCGTGAACGCAAGCCACTGGGAAGAGGATGTTGATTCGGCGCGCGCGCGCGAAAATCCCTCAATCTGGTCGAAAAACGCATCCAACTCGGGCGCCGCCGCCCGGCTCCGCAACGCAATGACGGGGATCTCCACCACCTCGGCGCCGGCCTCGGAAAGTGCCGCGCTGAGCGCGCCCGCGCGTTCTTTTGGCCGCGTTACGGCGATGCGAACGCCGGAAAGCGGCTGCTTCTCAAACCACGCGAAACGCTCCGCATAGGCGCATACCTCCCCGACGACAATCAGAGCCGGCGGGGAGATGCCCACCCGTCCTGCCTCCTGCGCCACATTCTTCAATGTCGAAAGCGCCTTCCGCTGGCGCGCGGTCGTGCCCCGCTCAATCACCGCCGCGGACGTCTGCGCGGACATCCCCGCCGCCAGAAGACTGGAGGCAATCCCGTCAAGCGCGGAACTCCCCATCAAAAAGACGAGCGTGCCCCCCGCGCGGACGAGCGCCTCCCAGTCAATCGACGGCGCGCCGGCTTTGCCGTGCGCCGCAACGATGTGCACCTGCGACGCGCAGTCGCGGTGCGTAAGCGGAATGCCGCTGTAAGCGGGCACGGCCAGCGGAGAGCTCACACCGGGCACGACCTCGAAGGGGATGCCGGTGCGGGCCAGCCCCTCCAGCTCCTCGCCGCCGCGCCCAAAGAGGAAGGGATCGCCCCCCTTGAGCCGCACGACGCGCTTGCCGGCAAGGGCCCGCTCCGTCAAAATCCCGTTGATCGCCTCCTGCGGAACGGCGTGGTTCCCCGCCTTCTTTCCCACGAATATCGCCTCGGCATTCCGCGGAATCTTCGCGACGATGCCCCGCCCCACGAGCTTGTCGTACAGAACGACCTCCGCGCTCTCAAGGAGCCGCTCGCCCTTCACCGTCAAGAGCCCGGCGTCTCCAGGCCCGGCCCCAACGAGCCATACTTTGCCTTTATCGCGCATATTTTTTTCCCCAATTTACGGTAGGTGCAAGTTTTCTTAAAATATTCCAGGAAACAATCTGTCAAGTTCTGCATCAAGATTTCCTGTAAATTTCGTATGCGGAATGTTTAATTTTACAAGAATAGTTTCAAAACGTTCTTGCCAATCTTTTGAGTGTAACTCAATCCAATCTACATACAATTCGTCAGCTTGATGTTTATTTTGGTCTGAAAGTTTATCTGCCACAAATATATTTGAATGTCTCGCAAAAATGGCATCTGCGCTTTCTGGGTTGCCTCGTCCCATAAGTTTTACTTCACATAGATATTTATTTGATGGATTTTTTAAATAGAAATCAATTTCTCTGTCAACATTTTTGGAGCGATCTTTGATAAATTTTGATTCATAATATTCTTCGTTTACAGAATACAATTTACACAATGTAAGCATTAAATGTTTTTCTACTTGTTTTCCCGCCGTACTCCATGCGCCGCCTCTTAATGCGGATCGTTTTACCGCGAGTGTGTTTATAACTATTAAACTTTCGCTTATATTCAAATCAACAGAGACACCATTAAATTTTATTGTGAGTATTAATTCCAGCTCAGAATCAGACTCTACCAGCTTCTCTATAATTTCATGCAAAGCGTCATAATGTTTTTCTGATGCGTCAATAACAATTTCTTTTTTTGATGAATTATACATATTGTGAATTGTTTTCATATTTAACCCAGAGTTTATTGCGATTTCATTAGGAGTTAAATCAGAATTAAGAAAAACGGATTTATACCAATCGCTAGAAATGTTTTTGTTTTCCAATTTTGCATCAACGACTCGCTTAAAAAAATCAACTGCGAACGGCTAACACGAGGCACAATAACAGGGGATGTGTTTAATACTAAAAAGCGTCCTTCCTTTGTAATGCGATAAACTTCGTTAAAAACATTCCTCAGAAACTCCAGATAACATTTATATGAGGGATAAATTGAATAATCTCTCGCATTATAATATGGCGGTGATGTAAATGTCAGATGGATGCTTTCATCTTTTAGTAAATTCATTGTTTCAATTGTATCACCATGAACCGCAACATTTTTTAGGTAATTATAACTTTCTGTATGGGCTTGCTCTATTTTGATATTACCAGTAGCAAAAAATTCTTTGCGGATGACAGCCACAACCATTTCATTTTGATGATTAATGAGTTGCTTTAATCGTTCATCAACTTCAACTTCACCCTTAAAAACTAAAAGTCCGCGAATAGCTTGGCACACAACTTTTGGGTCCGCATCTTTAAGTTTATCAAACAAAATTTGTTTCAAGTTCGATTTTCTCATACGCCCAATAGCAGACACTGCCTCGCGGCGTACATTCGTATCGGTATCATCTTTGGCAACTTTACTGAGCAAAGGCAAATAAGATTCGTTCGATAGTTTTCCCATGTTTTTTACCACTAAAAAACGAATTCCTTCATTTTCGCTGCTTAATAGATCAACAAGCCAGCTTCCATCAAATTGTTTCGGTAAACGTCCTAAATTTTCAAGGACATTTATAACATAAGAGCCATTTGATTTGTGCTCTTTTACCAAAGAACCTAAGATTGAGGTGTCAGTTCGTTTCAAATCCTGTATTTCTTCTCGTGTAAGCATATCATTACCGTACATTATTTCCAATAAAGTTACAATCTGTTATGCGGTTCTGCAGAGTTCCAATCCTCTTCCCCAGCTTTATTCCGATCTCTTCGGCGCGTTCTTTGTCGCCGCGCTCCGCGCCGCTAAGTTCCTTCTTGCCGTCGAAAAAGAGGCCGCGCAGGGTGAGGACGCCTCCTGCGTCGATTTCGGCGAAGGCGGCGATGGGCGCGGAACAGCCGGCGCCCAGGGCGCGGACGAAGGCCCTCTCGGCTAGGGCGCAGAGGCGGCTTTCCTCGCACGAAGCGCCTACGAGGAAGTCGTAACGTTCGCCCTCCCGCGCTATGGCGGCGATGACGCCTTGTCCAGAGGCGGGGAGCATCTCGTCGGTCCCGAAGATGCGGCTGAGGCGCCCCTCCAGCCCGAGCCGCTTGAGGCCGGCCGCGGCGAGCGCGAGCGCGCCGTATTCCCCGCGGTCGAGTTTTTCAAGGCGCGTCACGATGTTGCCGCGAATGTCGCGCAAGGGCCAATCGGGGAAGATTTTCGCCAGTTGCACGCGTCGGCGCAGGCTGGAGGCGCCGACGGGCCCCACATTGGGAGATGCCGGCAGGACGAGCGCGTCCCGCGGATCCTCCCGCTTCGAGAAGGCGGCGAGTTCTAAGCCTCCCATGATGTCGGTCGGCACGTCCTTGAGGCTGTGAACGGCGAAATCGATTTCGCCCGAGATGAGCGCGCGGTCGAGCTCCTTCGTAAAGAGCCCTTTGCCGCCTGACCTAGCCAGGGGCCGGCCCGGGAGCGCGTCGCCTGAGGTCTTCATCGGAATGATCTCGAACTCGGCGTCTTCTTTCGTGCAGCCTGCGCTCCGGATTGTTTCGATGAAGAGCCGCGTCTGGGCTATGGCCAGGGCGCTGTCGCGGCTACCCACGCGGTAGCGGCGTGGGCAGCCGCGGCTCGCCTTCACGCCAGGGCCGTCCTGATCTTTTCGGCGGCGCGGCTGGCCCCCTTGTGGTCGACGCCGCCTGAGCTTACGCCGGCGACGATGGTTTCCTTTACAATCAATGCGGGGAAGAAGAAGGTGGACTCCTCCTGAGCGTCCGCGACGGAGACGAAAATCCCGCGCTCCCTGCATTCGCACCCGATGCGGCTGTTCACCGCGCGGCTGTCGCTTGCCGCCGTCGCAAAATCCACCCCCGCGCAATCGCCGTCGGCAAACGCCCTGCGCTCAAAGGTCAGCCGTTCGCCGTACAGGCCGCCCAAGAGCTCAAGCTCGGGACAGATCTTCGGCGCGACGAGTCTGATGCGGCAGTCAAAGGAGAGCAGGTTCTTGACTCGCCGCAGCGCGATCTTTCCGCCGCCTGCGACGAGGATGAGCTTGCCAGATACGTTTAAGAAGAAGGGAAACCATGAAAGGAGAGCCCCCCCCGCGCCGCCCCCTACAGGCGCCGTCGCGCCGCGCGGCGCCGCTCCCTTCGGGCCTTCGAGTTTGCGCCCTTCGCGCGCCTCCCCCTCTGCGGGGGGGGGATCCCCCCCCGCGCCGCTGCCCCGCGCGCGTTCAAGGCTCTTTCCCAGCGCGGCGAAACAGGCGTTCAGCGCGTCCCCGTCGAGCACGTCGCGCAGGCCGAACAAGAGCTTGGACACCGGAGTCCCCGCCGCAAGGGCCTCTTCCATCATCAGAATGGTGGCAAGGTGGGGGCGGAAGTCCAGCCAGCGGACAAAGCGGTCGATTTCTTCGCCCACAATCCGCTCGATCTTTTCGCTTTCCACGTTGACCCCTCCGGCCAGCCCCGCATTGCTAAGTGAATCGAGGTCGAGGAGCGACAAGCCGCAGAGGTTCCGCAAGGCCGGGTCCATGTCGCGGGGCACGGCAAGGTCGACGAAGAGGCGTTCCCTACCGTCCCAGACCCCCGCAACCCCTTCCAAGTTCAGCGTCCAGTGGGGACTGCTCGTCGCGCTTATCACGACGTCAAAGTCGCAGAGGGCGGAGTAGCGGTCGTCGTAGTTCAGCGTCGAACAGCCTACGGGGGGACTTTCGACCAGTTTGTGCCGCCTGAGCGTCATGCTGACGCCTAAGCCCTCGCGCAGCAACAACTGCGCGCAGAGCCGCCCAATCACGCCGTTGCCAATGACGAGAGCTTTCTTGCCCGCAAGACCGCCGCACCGCAATTTGATGCAGTCGACGGCCGCCTGAGCGGTGGAGGCACGCGCCTTTGCGATGCTCGTCTCCGTCCGTATCCGCTTTGCCTGCGAGATTGCCGCTAAAAACAGCCGGTCGAGCACGGGACCGCCGCTCTTAACCCTCCTTGAAAGCGCCAGCGCGTCCTTCATCTGCCCCAGTATCTGATTTTCGCCGACGATTTGCGACGTTAAGCCGCTCGCCGTAAGGAAAAGATGCCGGATGGCGGCCTCTCCACGCCTGAGCGTAAACAAGTCGCGGCACTGTTCAACGCAGGCGCCCTTCAAGGCGCATAAAACGGCGGGAAGGTCGGCGCCGCCGTCCCCATGCGCCCAGATTTCCGTCCGGTTGCACGTCGAAACGATAAAGCAGCCGCAATCGGTGCCCTCAGGCAGATAGGCTTTCGCCCTGTCGAGCGCCTGGGCCAACGCCTCTTCGGTAAACGCAAACGCCTCCCGTCGAGTTATGCCGGCGTGCGTCCAATCAACGCCCGCCATGTGAATCTTGTCCATCGCCGCCAATGCCGAATTGTTCATATCGTCGGACAAGTCTAGCACCGCAGCAGGCAAGTTGCAACCGTATGTCCCACATTCCACCCTCATGCGACATTTCCATCTTGGCGTCAATGCGATGTCGTCGTCTTGGCGCAACATAACCTTGCGCCGACGGTCGACTTTTTTTTGCCGACGGTCGACTCTCTCGCCATGGTTGTCGACTCCCACGCCGTGGTTGTCGACTCCAACGTTTTGGTTGTCGGCCCCCTCTCAGCTGGAATCGACCCTCTCTCAGCTGGAATCGACAATGAGAGCGCGGGGACAGACGCCCGACAGACAGGGACAGACGCCCAATAAAAGAGCAGTAAGCCCAGTAGACCCGAGACCATTCAGTAAGGGCGCAGGGCAGAGCCCCCGCACACACCCCACCATATGCAGAGATTATTGGAGATTCGCCGCGACAATTTCCTTTACTTCAAATGAAATCGTTTCGCCTCCGATGGTAAAATCGAATAGCTCGCCGGAACGCCTGTTGACAATCGCCTCGCCAAGCGGAGACAAATACGAGATAATCTTGTTGCCGGGATCCGATTCCCAGGGACCCAAAATCGTGTAGGTTTCAACAAGGCCGCTCGTCTTGTTTTCCAGCGTAACTTTAGTGCCGAACGATGCGTGACCGGTGTCGATGGATACCGTATCGAATATTTGCGCCCGCTCAATCTCACCTTTCAGTTTGGAGACGGCCGAATTGAGGAGATCCTGTTTTTCTTTCGCGGCCTTGTATTCGGCGTTTTCGCGAAGATCGCCCAGAGACAGGGCAAACGCAATCTCTTTTGAATTCTGCGGAACTTCGATTTCCATAATGTGCGACAACTGCTTTTGTTTTTCAGTGTACTTCCCGGCGGTAACAAGCAGAGTGCGGGAAGACGCCTTCTTTTCGACAATGCCCGCAAACTTAAAGTCGCTGAACCTTTCAGCGATGAGTTTCTTTAACCGGTCTTTTTCCGCGCTGCCTTTCTTGTTGTGGTCAAGATCCTGGTCAAGCCCTTTTACCTCCTGAACAAGAGCGTATATCCGATCGACGCTTTCCCGTTCGGCGTTGTTAATATAATCTTCAAGCAGGTTCTTGTCGAATAGAATGGCAAACACCTGTTTGTTTGTCTTTTTATTCTCCGGCGTGTTTTGATGATTGTCAATTTCACGGAACGTAATGTCCAGTATGTAGATGAGCGTGATAATCTCTTTTTCCGCAGAAACGGCCGCTCGTTTGTAAAGCGGATCGTCCTTGTAGTTGTTATAAAACCAGACGACGGAATCGCGCAACTCTTTGTAATTTTCAAAACTGTTTTTAATCATCGAAACGATTTTCTCTTCCTGCCCGGCTTCCTTAAGACAACGCAGCAGGTATTCAATGTTTTCAGATTTATTTTTTGCGAGGTTAATCGCTTTGGGGAAGAGTTTGACATACACATCTTGCCATTCTGGAATAAGCTCTTTTACCTGCCGCAAAAAATCACGCTGCAGATCGTAGTATTCGTTATCCTCTTTTTCATCATCCTTGTATTTCAGCTCCACATAAAGTTTATTTATCTTTTCGATGGAATCAAAAATCGCGTTAAAGTTAAGCTGAAGATTGACGGCAAGTTCAGGGATCTTTCTTGACAGATCTTTTATAATCAAATACGAGGCGACAAGCTCCACCTTGTTTTCATGATTTGTCGCTTTCAAGAATCCAATAAAGTAATCAAGCATTTCGTTAAGAAGCTCAGACTGATTTTCAACATCCGACTGCCTAATGAACTTCCTAAGAATGTCAACGCGGTTAAAGAATTTCCGTTCAGCCTTGAATTCATTGTAGAATTTCTCTTCCATCGAAATTGGACGATCCCTGACGACGTATATGCCGACGTTTTCAGGGTCGACGCCGAAAGACGAGTCGTGTTCAAGAATGGCCTTTGTTTTGTTATGCCACGCCGTCCATTCGTTTGCGGTAAGCACGCTGGGAACAAGCTCTGTTTTAATCTGCTTAATCGAACAATGGTTGTCGTAGCTTTTGATGATCGTTTTAAGAGCCCAATTGACTTCTTTTTTTACTTTGTCGTGCAATTTTTCTTTTGTCCAAATCGCCTTGAGCGTCCAGATATGGTCGCGGGAAAGTGTTTGCAACGCGTTCACTGCCATTTTAAGCGCCATCCCATGCGAACGTTTTTTCGCAAAATCAATCACAATCTCGTCGCCTTCAACTTTGGCGATGCGTCCGACGCCCCACGTCCGGTGATACACAAAGTTGCCCTTGTCAAACGAGATGTGTTTTTCAAAATCCAGAATCGCTTCGTGAACATTCCGCCAGTCGTCCGTAAGGTTCGATATTTTGATGTATTCTTCAAGCTGACTGTGCGCGGCGTATTTCACTCTGAAACATTCGGCGGTCTCTTTGCGGGCGTTTTTATCCTTTTCATCATAATCAAGTATCTGTTTAAGGATGGCAATCGACGTGTCAATATTGTCCTTCTTGTAAAGATGATACAGATCCCAGAGGAGAAGTTCCGCCTTTTCCGTGTTGATGTTCTTGGCGACCCTTTTTTGCAGTTGCATAAAGAAGTCTATGTCGTCGGGAAGATATTCAAGGAGTTTTTGCCAGATTTCGCGCACATTGGTAAACAGTTGTTTGCCGATATACCTGTGCAGCGCTTTTTTATAATAGTCGACCGCCGCATCAAGGTCGCCGTCTTTTTCGGCGCAGTCGGCAAGATTTTTCGCCACGTCGGCTTCTTCGTAATCAATGCGGACAAGGCGTTTCCACACATCATGCAGTTCGACTTCTTTATTTTCATTTTTATAATAATCGCCAAGCGTACGGAGCGCAAACTTCGACTCGCCGTAATCAAGCATCCTTTCGCACAGATACTTAACGATATTGCCCTTGTGATTGTCAA
Source organism: Spirochaetaceae bacterium (assembly GCA_031290405.1). Taxonomy (GTDB): domain Bacteria; phylum Spirochaetota; class Spirochaetia; order Treponematales; family Breznakiellaceae; genus JAITXS01. The sequence goes on along the minus strand of JAITNO010000056.1, from coordinate 4,564 downwards.
TAAATATATTGACAAGATTGACAAGAAGAGCGTCGTCAATAATCTGACGAGACAGACTGATTATTCCGGAAAGATATTCGGCAATAATGCTGTTTTTTGAATGACTCAAATGCTCGTCGCAGAGTGCCTTTAATTCATCAAGACAGAGGGCTGTTTTCGCTTCGCTTAAAACTTCGTCCAGTTCCTTGAACTGCGCGATAGAATAATTGCTCAACGCCGCCCGCGTAAACTTTTCTTCATTGAGCATTTTCTGAATATTATTCAGTATATCGTCTGACATCTTACTACTCCTGTGTAACGCCTATTTAACGCTCATATATCGTTCATAGATTGAAGGGTCTATAAGCTTTATCTTTAACAGCACTTCGTTAATGGAAGCGCTTTTTTCGTTTGCATTCTCGTAATGATCCAAAAGCCACAAATATTTATTCAGCAGCTTTGGAACCAAAACATCATTGTCCCCGTTGTTCCGCACATCATTTTCAAGCGTAAAAATCGCCTGTTTCAATTTGCCAAGCTCGGGCGGCTGCAGGGAGCGTTTAACCGAAAACACTCCAAGCAGGCTCCCGTAGACCGGAATCCATTCGTTGAGCGCATCGGAGGGGATCCCCAAGGCGCGAACCGCACGGGCAAGCTTGACGATGATGGAAGATTCCATCGAATGTATGTCAATGCCCTCGGGATTCACAAAAAACGCCTCTCTGAACCAGCCCTTTGCCCGTTCCTCTTCGCCTGTTAGCGCGTAAATGTCGGCAAGCTCGGCAAGCGCACCGCCTGATTCACGCATAAACTGCGCCGCCTTTTTCACCCGTTCCAGCGCCGCCTCATAATCCCCAAGCCCCTTGTAACAACGCCCAAGCTCCAAGTCCAGCGGCGGGTCGTGCCGCGGCGGGCCGCAGGCGCACGCCTCAAGAAACGCCCGCAACGCGATGGAAGACACAAAATGCCGCACGGCATACCGGCTGTTGTCGAAGCTTTCGCCGATTTTGTCCAAAAACCCGTAAAAACCCTTCCACTGAGACATAACAAAGAAACCCTGGTCGTAAGGAGCGCCGATCCCCTCAAGGCATTTGATCTTTTCCAGCCACCAGTTGACGCATTTAAGCGTCCACAGAAGCTCCTTGTCGTCAAAATCAATACGCAGAGCACTTTGAAGAATCTCTAGCGACTTCTCGGCGTCGCCCTCCTTTAAAGAAGCAAACGCCTGTTTTTTAAGATTTTCGATGCTGTTTCCGGTCTCCATTTTACTCACTAACCTGTTGACAATCAATCAGTTATTGTTTGATTGTAGGTTTTTCGAGGAGATTGTGCAAGGGGCTCCCCAGCCGGCGCCCCAGGCGCCTTCAACCTTGACTGCCTTTCATTCGGCGTTGTCCTCCTACCCCTCGCCCAGGTAGGCTTTCCGCACGCCGTCGTCGTTGAGCAGGGCGGCGCCCGTGTTCGCCATCGTGATGACGCCGGTTTCCAGCACATAGGCATAGTCGGCAATCTCGAGCGCGGCGTGAGCGTTCTGTTCGATAAGGAGGATGGTTGTGCCGTTCTTGTTTATCTCGCGGAGGATGTCGAATATCATCTTCGAGATGAGCGGCGCCAGCCCCAGTGAAGGCTCGTCGAGCATGAGGAGTTTGGGGGACGCCATGAGCCCCCGCGCAACGGCGAGCATCTGTTGCTCCCCGCCGGAGAGCGTGCCGGCGCTCTGCCGCAGGCGTTCCTTCAAACGGGGGAACAGGTCGAAACAGCGTTCCCGGTCTTGTTTAATCTTCTGCTTGTCCTTCCGGTAATATGCGCCGAGCAGGACGTTCTCGTCAACGCTCAGGTTGGGGAATATGTGGCGTCCTTCCGGCACCAGCACGACACCGGCAGCCACGATGTCCTTCGTTTCGCGCACCGAGAGGTCCTCTCCGTTCCAGAGGACCTTGCCGGAGCTGCTCCGCACCAGGCCGGCGATGCAGTTCAACATCGTGCTCTTCCCCGCGCCGTTTGCGCCGATAAGGGTGATTATCTTCCCGTCGTCGACTTCTATGTCGATGCCGCGCAGCGCGTGGATGCCGCCGTAGTAGACCGAAAGGGCTTCGAGGGCAAGCATCAAGCTTCAACTCCCAGATAGGCGTCAATCACTTTTTTGTTCCTTTGTATCTCCGCAGGTGTGCCGTGCGCGATCGTAATGCCGTATTCGAGGACGTAGAGGCGGCGGCATATCCCCATCACCACCTGCATATGGTGTTCGATAAGGAGGATGGCAATGCCGAACCGCGCGCGAACGCCCACGATAAAGTCCATCAGCTCCCGCGACTCCTGCGGATTCATGCCCGCCGCCGGCTCGTCCAGCAGGAGGAGCTCCGGCTCCGTGGCGAGGGCGCGGACGATCTCCAGCCGCCGCTGTTTGCCGTAGGGAAGGCTCACCGCGTTGTCGTCGGCATTTTCGCAGAGCCCGACGGATTCCAAAAGAGAGAAGGCAAAATCCCGCGCCTTCTTTTCGCGCCTCCGGTAGCCCGGGAGGTGCAGAACCGACTCCGCCAGATTCGGCTTTTCGCGCAGGATGCACGCAGCCATGATGTTTTCCAGCACGCTCATCTCGTGGAAGAGCCTGACGTTCTGAAACGTCCGCGCAATGCCCGTCTTGGTGATGATGTGCGGCTGTTTGCCGCCTATGCTCTGCCCGTTAAAGAAAACGCCGCCCGAACTCGGCGCGTAGACGCCGGTTATGATGTTGAAGGCCGTCGTCTTTCCCGCCCCGTTCGGCCCGATAAGCCCGACAATCTCGTCGTCGCCCACGCTCACCGTAAAATCCGAAACGGCGGTAAGCCCGCCAAACTGCATCGTAACGCCTTTTGTTTCCAGCATCAGAGCCTCCCCCTTGCATGGCCATCTTATAACATTCGGTCCCCCCTCGTCAATGCCTCCCCCGCAGGCCCAGTGCCGAGAGGCCGCGGCAAAAAGAAGACCCGCGGGACTGCTTCACAGGAGGCCCCGCAGGTCTATAGGAGGTTCCCGGCAGTCTGAGTCGAACGGCCGGTACGATTTCACCCTAGCAGTTCTTGCAAAAAACGTCAAGCGCCCCCTCCCCAAAAAAAAGAAAGCCCCCGGCTCATCCCCAGGGGCGTTCACTCTAAAATCTTCTCTTCCTACCTATACCCCACCGCCACCGCGTTGTTCGCTTACAGCACCAAATAGCACCGGATGGCCGTTTCCACCGCAGCCAGGTCGGCGGGGCTGAGGGCGCCGATGCGGGTTTTCAGGCGGCTCTTGTCGGCGTCCATGATTTGGTCGGACAAGAGTTTGCTGGGCCGGCCATTTATCGTAATCAACACATTGCCTGAATAGAACTTTTTGACATTAGTGGTGAATGGGATCACCACGACCCGTGAAAGGACACGGTTTGAGCTGGTGTCGCTCATAATGACCGCGGGGCGGGTCTTTTGTATTTCACTGCCCGCAGCTGGGTCAAAATCGACCCACCAGATTTCTCCCCTAATCATCGGCAATCTCCCGCCTCATGCCTTCTATCCATTCTTTCGCTTCCCGCTCGTATTCCTCATCCGCCGCCATGGCCCGGTAACCGGCTTCCATTTCCGCATCCGTCGCCTCGGACCAGGGGACGGCACCGCAGAGGAAGCGCTCGATGTCCACTTGTTCGTCTTCCACGGGACGCATGACGATTTCTATCCGCCGGTTGGCAAAGGCGGCGGGCAACGTAAAGAGCCGTGCGAGGATGTCCGCACCAACGATTTTTCGTATTGCTTGCATATCAAACTCCTTGCTCCCACTCTACGGCCCCCCGCCCCCGTCGTCAAGCACCCCCCGCTCCCCGCCTTTGTGTGAGGCTCTTCCTCAGTGCCCCCCGCCCACAAAAAAGGCGCGTAGCCTTGCGGGCCGCGCGCCTTCACTCTATGCTCTCTTTCTTACGCCGCCGACCAGTCGGCCAGCACCAGGCCGCGTATGTTTTCGAAGTGGCGGGTGTTGTTGGTAACCAGCGTCAGGTCGTACGTTTTGCAAAAGGCGGCGATGAGGACGTCCATGTCGTCGCAGATGCGGCCTTTGCTTTTAAGGTCGACGTGAATGTTCACGGCCTCCTCGAAAACCGCGTTGGTCGCCTCGCCGAGTGGGCAGCGCCGCAGCAATTCGTCAAAACTGCGGAGCTGCCTTGCGGCATTTGCGTCAACCAGACCGCGCTTTACCTCGTAGTAGGCAAAGGGCGAAACGATGACTTTGACATTTGCGTCCACCCTTTGGTCAATGTTCCGCTTCACGATTGCGTTGCCTTTCAGATAAAAGCTGATGTTGTTGGAATCCAGGGAAAAACCGTTCATTGCGGCGCCGCCTGACGAAACTTACGGCCTTTGACGTACTCGATGAAGTCGTCCGGCAACGGATCTTCCAACGCGGCTTGGCGGATTTCCTCGCCAATGCGCCTCATGTCGGCCACTCGTTCGTCGTGTTCTTCTTGGGTGAATTCGTGTTTCAAATACTCTTCCACGTTTACTGACAGCATATTAATCTCCTTTGCCGTTATGGTGAGCGCAGTATGCCATCCCTTCCCCCAAAGGGCAAGCGCCCCAGCTCC
>JAITNO010000002.1 GCA_031290405.1 Spirochaetaceae bacterium | reverse complement strand
GCGGGCGACGCCGAGGACGTCGCCCTTCTTTGCCGAGCCGCTTTTGACGATCTCCAGCGTCCGGGCCTTCATCCTGACGACGCCCCGCGCCCGCGCCGTCCGCACGGTAACGTCTTTGCCGGAAACGTCCACCATGACGGCGTTCCCCGCGTTGTCGAAATGGCTCAGAGCGTCCGTTGTTATGTCCAAAATTGTTTCCAGGACGGCGGATGGGGGAAGGGGTGGGCCCGCTCGAACGACGAGGCGATGTCGAAGAGGGCGTCCTCGCCGAACGCGCGCCCCAACAGCTGAACGCCGACGGGAAGGCCCTCCTCGACGGCGGCGGGGAAGGCGAGCGCGGGAAGCCCCGCGAGGTTCGCGCAGCACGTGTAGAGGTCGGCGGCTTTCTGCGCGAAGGCGGAAAGCCCGGCGCCGCCGTGGGCGAACGCAAGCGTCGGAAAGACGGGGAGCAGTATCGCCTGACAGGCGCCCGGCTTTGCCGCGCTCCCTAAGTATTTTTCAAAGTTTGCCCCGATGCTTGCGCGGATTTTTTGCGCCCTAAGGTAGAACCTATCCTGAAAGCCGGAACGAAGCACAAACGTCCCCAGCAGGATGCGGAGTTTTACCTCCGGGCCAAAGCCCTCCGTGCGGGCCTTGTCGACCAGCTCGTCGGGATTTTCCGCCCAGTCGGGGCGCGCGCCGTAGCGGATGCCGTCAAAACGGGCAAGGTTCGCGCTCGCCTCGGCGGTCGCAATCGGGTAATAGGCCGCGCCGCCGTACTTTAACGCGGGAATCTCGACGGGAACAAGCCTGAAGCCCAGCGCGCTGAGCTTTTCCTGCGCGGCCTGAAAGCCGCGCTGCACGGCCGGTTGCAACGCCGCCGCCCGCGCCGCCTCCGCCATTTCGCCGCCGCCGTTTGAAAACTCTCCGGCTATCGCGCCGGCCACCGCGTCCGGCGAAAGGACGCCGACAACCTTCTCCGCGCCCGCCTGCACAGGGGGCTCCTGGGGCGCCGGCGCATCCCCAGAGGTTTGGTCCATCGGGTCCTGCCCCTTTATGCAGTTGAACACGGCGCGGCAGCGTTCCACGCCGTCCGCCAGGACGCCAATCGTTTCCAGACTCGAAGAATACGCCACCAGGCCGAAACGCGAGAGCGCCCCCCAGGTCGGCTTGAGCCCGACGACCCCGCAGAAAGCCGCCGGTTGGCGCACGGACCCGCCCGTGTCCGAGCCCAGCGCGAAGGGGACGATCCCCGCCGCCACCGCCGCCGCCGAGCCGCCCGACGAACCGCCCGCGACGCGGCTGCGGTCCCACGGGTTGTTCGTCTTCTTAAGCGCCGAAAGGTCCGTGGAAGAGCCCATGCCAAACTCATCCATGTTCGTCTTGCCGACGACCGCCGCCCCCGCCGCCCTCAGTCTTTCAACCGCGGTCGCCGTATACGGCGAGCGCAGGTTTTCGAGCAGCTTCGAGCCGCAGCTCAGCGAAAGACCTTCGACCGCGATGTTGTCTTTGACCGCAAACGGAAGCCCCGCAAGCGGAGCGTCAGGCGAAACCCGCGCGGCAGGCTCCGCCCTCTGCGGCGCAAACTCGATAAACGCGCCAATCTTTTCTTCCCATTCCAGGGCATATTCAGTCCAAGCGTCGGGGAATCCCATAGTCAACACATCCTCTTACAACACATTTGGTATAACCACGAAGCGGCCGTCCGTCGCGCCCGCCCTTTCAACAAGCCCGCCGCCCGCGTCCCAGGCGTCGCCCTCGTTGCCCTCGGCGTCCTGTCGGAAAGCGGCCGCGTCCACGGCGCGCGCGTCCAGCGCGGCCGGCAAAGCCGCCTCGCCGTCCGCAGCCTGCATCGCCTGAAAAAAGAGCAGCATCTGCTCAAAAGCCCCAAACGCCTGAGCCAACTCAGCCTCGCTCATCTTAATATGCGCCAGCTCCGCCGTTACGCGCAATTCTTGAATGTCCATGAGCGCATCATACCGCAACGCGCCGGCCTTGTTAAGGCGCCATGCAGAGGGATAGAGAAAAGGGACTAGAGGATGGAGAAGAGCAACGCGCCTTATACGACAGGCAGCTCAGGAACATCAGGAGCCGAGCTAAGACCGCCAGCCGCCATGGCCAGTTGGTCGTCCGCCAACACCTCAAGCCGGCCGTCGGCAGCCCAGACCATCCTTGCAAAACGAGGGTCTTGTTCAAAATCCACATAATAATCCAGCAGGCTTTTAATCCTTGATTCGATGTTATCATTCTTGCCGCCCATTTTCAGCTTCCTCCTATCAGACAGACTCACCATTTCATTACCGTAAAACGTTCAATTATTACACATGAGCGCATCCCTTGCGCGGGACATCCGGCACGGCGCGCGGGGCTCCCGGCACGACGCGCGGGGCTCCCGGCACGGCGCGCAAACAAACCGTTTGCAGTTGCAAATGAGCCGTTCGCATACGCGAATGAGCCGTTTGCAGCTGCAAACAAACCAGCCTCAGCCGGTAACGATCCTTCCTAAATTGCGGTAAAAGAGCGCGGCGGCGGCGGCGGCGTCCTGGGGGGCTAGGATGGCGGAGATGGCGGCGACGCCTGCGGCTCCGTGGGCGATGGCGGCGCGGGCGTTGTCTGCGGTGATGCCGCCTATGGCGACGACGGGGATTTTTACGGCGGCGCAGATGGCGGCCAGGCCGTCGAGGCCGAGTATGTGTTCGACGTCGTCCTTGCTGCTTGTGGGGAAGACGGCACCTGCTCCGATGTAATCTGCGCCGCCTTGTTCGGCGGAGCGGGCTTCTTCGACGGTACTGGCGGAGACGCCGATGATCATGTTTGGTCCGCAGAGCCGGCGCGCGGCGTGGAGGGGCATATCCGTCTGTCCTATGTGGAGGCCGTCGGCGCCGCAGGACAGGGCAATGTCGAGTCTGTCGTTGATGATGAGCGGTACGTGGAGGCGGCTGGTGGTGTCGCGGAGGCTGGCGGCGAGGGTGTAAAACTCTTCGGTGGCGGCGGTTTTTTCGCGCAGCTGCACTATGGTAACGCCGCCTGCGACGGCGTCCTCGACGCACTGGGTCAGGGTTCTGCCGCGCAGGTGGGTGCGGTCGGTGCAGAGGCAGAGGATGGGGGTGGGGAGCTTCATCGTGTGGGCCTTGCGTCGCCGATGCGTATCTTTTGGCCGAGTGTTTGGCCGTCGAGGGCGGCGATGGCGTCGAGGAGGGCGACGCGGAAGGAGCCGGGGAGGGCGGCGGTGCGGGCGGCGGTTTCGCCGGCTATGGAGAGGGCGCTGACGGCGGTTATGGCGGCGAGGAACGCGTCGCCGGTGGCGGCGGCGCAGGCGGCGCAGAGGGCGCCTGCCATGCAGCCGGCGCCGGTGATTTTGGTGAGGAGGGGGGTTCCGTTGTGCAGGCGGACGGTCCGGCTGCCGTCGCTTACGACGTCGGAGGCGCCGGTGGCGGCGACGACGCAGCTGTGTCTTTGGGCGAGGGCGCGGGCGGCTTCCTCGATGCCGTCGGCGTCGCCGGCGGAGTCGACGCCTTTTACGTTGGCGCTTTCGCCGGCGAGGGCCATGATTTCGCCCATGTTGCCTTTTATGATGGCTATCGGCGCGGCGGCGTGGAGGCATTCCAGTACGGCGATGCGCCGGGGGATGGCTCCGCAACCGACGGGGTCGAATACGATGGGGATTTTTACGGTGGCGGCGGCGAGCATTGCCCGCAGGATGCCGGTCTCCTGATACCGCGACAATGTGCCGATGTTCACGTAGAGCGAGCTGGAGAGCGCGGCGAAGTCGGCGGCCTCGTCGTAGTCGTCGATCATTGCCGGGGAGGCGCCGAAGGCGAGCGCGATGTTGGCGCAATCGTTGACGGTTACGTAGTTGGTGATGCAGTGGACCAGCGGCGTCTTTTGGCGCACGGCGTCGATGAGGGCGGCGGCCCTTGCGCTTAAATCATTTTTTTCGTTCATACTTTTCTCCTTATAAAGAACTACTATGTATCCCCCGTTCTCTTATTGAACGGAAGGCAAAGCGTCATTGACGCGTAAAAAACTATCGTGGCGGCGATGCACGGAGCCGTGGGCAGCGGGAATCCGAGGCGCGCGGAGATCTGATAGGCGGCGATGCCGCAGGCGGCGGCGCAGGCGGCGGGCAGGGCGGCGGGGGCTTTCTTTGCAGGCGGCGCTCCTCTGGCGGCGGCGGCCCAGTGCAGGATGACGACGGTGTACACGGGCGCGAAGACGCTGCCTATGGCGAGCAGGAAGAGCTCGAGGAGCGATTCATAGCGTTCGACGGGGAAGAAGACTGAGAGAGCGAGCGCGGCGGCGCCTATCGCCAGCAACGGGAGCGTCGTGGGGGATCTTGCAGTCTTCATGGAAGAACGCAGCCCTCGAACCCGTAGGCCACTCCCAAAGAAACGCCCAAAGCGGGGGAACGCGGCTTGCAGACGCAAAGCGTATGTCGCAGGCTTAGCGCCGTAGGCCACTGCAAAAAAACGCGCCGAGACGGCGGCGGAGTGGAGGTCGAGGAAGGCCGTCGTCAGCGTTGAAAGGGCGACGACGGCGCAGGCGGCGAACCGGAAGCGGCTTGCGGCAAGGAGCGCGAAGAAGTCGCCGCCTGCGGCGATGGCGATGTGCGCGCCGAAGAGGTACATCAGGACGCTGCCGGCAAAGTAGGCGGCCGCCGGCACCACGGATGCGGCGGCCTTGCTCGAAGCGTCCTTCGCATAATCGCCCACGAGGGGCAGCCACGAGACGGGCATCGCGACGGACAGCTCCACGGCAAGGAAGAACGACATCCCTTCCCCCGCGCCGGGGGAGGGCGCCACACCCGCAACAACAGGGAAAAAACTTTCGGCAAAGAGGAGCGCGCAAAGCAAGGCGAGGAGGCACACGACCACGCCGTTCAGCGCCCTCGCCGGGCTGCCGAAGGCAAGCGCCCAGACGAGCGTCAAGGCGGACAGGGCGAGGGCGAGGAGGCTGAACGGGGCGGCGGGGAGGATGCCGTGCATGGCCCGCGCCGCCTGCACGACCATAATCACCGTCCAGCCCAGAAGCTGAACGACGTTGCAGAGGGCGATGAGGCTGCCGCCTCGGGAGCCAAAGACGCAGGCTGCGCTTTCCATGGCGTTCTTCTTCCCCGTCCACGAGACTAGGCCCGCCAGACCAAAGAGGACGCCCCCCACCAGGTGCCCCGCCACAATCGCCGCCGTCGCCTTCGCAAACCCCAAGGGCGCCAGCAAACTCCCCGCAACAAGCTCCGAGATAGAGATCGAGGCCCCCAGCCAGAGGAGGGACGCTTGAGCCTTATTCATTCACACCGCCGCCTCGAGGCCCGCCCGCCGGTAGAGCTCCCGCAGGTGCCCCACCGGCCCGTGCCCCCCCCCCAGCGCGTAGCCGTCGGCAATCGCTCTCGTGATGTAGGCCTTCGCCGCCCGAACCGCCTCCGCCGTACCGTCCCCCAGCGCCAGCCTGCACGCTATTGCCGACGAGAGTGTGCATCCCGTGCCGTGCGTGTTCTTCGTCGCAATCCGCGCGGCCCTCAACACCGAAAAGCCCCCCCCTTGCGCGCAAAAAAGGACATCCGTCGCGTCGCCGGCCAGCAGGTGCCCGCCCTTCACCAGCACAGCCTTCGCGCCGCCTTCGGCAATCGTTTGCGCCGCGCGGCGCATATCATCTTCATTATGGATAGAAAAACCGGAGAGAACCTCCGCCTCGCCGATGTTCGGCGTTACCACGTCCGCAATCGCGCAGAGCGCGCGCAGCGCGTCCACCGCGTCGTCGCGCAGGAGGCGGCAGCCGCTCTTGGACACCATCACCGGATCGACCACGATGTTTCGCGCCTTAAAGCCGACAAGCCCCGCGCGAACCGCCTCGGCAACGTGAGCGTTCGAGACCATGCCCACCTTCACCGCATCCACTCGAATATCCAGGAAAACCGCCCGCATCTGGGATGCAACCATCGCCGCATCAGTCTCTCGCACATCCAGCACCGACTGCGTGTTCTGCGCCGTAAGCGCGGTAATCGCCGTCATGCCGTATACGCCAAACGCGCACATCGTCTTTACGTCCGCTTGAATCCCCGCGCCGCCGCTCGAATCCGAGCCCGCCACGCTCAATACATTTTTCATAAACGCTCCCTACGCCGGCATTATCCGTATCAGGTAATAAGGGTTTGGAGCGCGCCCGCGCCCCATCTCAGCCGGAAACCCAGCACCCCGTCGGTTCATACAGCATAAAGATTTCACCAAAAGAGTCAACCGCCTCACCCGTAGCCTAGCGGCCCAAAACGGGGGAGCGCAACCCTCAATCACAAGGCGTATTGCTGGGGGCGCAGCTCCGTAGGCCGCCGCAAAAAAAACCCCCGAGCCCGTCGGGGATGTCCCCGAGCCCGTCGGGGGAGTCCCCGAGCTCGTCGGGGGAGTCCCCGAGTCCGTCGGGGATGTCCCCGAGTCCGTCGGGGATGTCCCCGAGCCCGTCGGGGATGTCCCCGAGCTCGTCGGGGATGTCCCCGAGCCCGTCGGGGGAGTCCCCGAGCCCGTCGGGGGAGTCCCCGAGCCCGTCGGGGGAGCCGTTCTGTGCACCGAGCGAGCTGCCGGGGGTGGCAGGTGGGCGCTCCCCCATCCAGGGCGTATTGAAATTTACTTTGGGGGGGGATATGCTTGCGCTCAACATGAAACTTATCTGTCTTGATTTGGAAGGCGTGCTTGTGCCGGAGATATGGATCGCGTTTTCGCACGCGACGGGAATCCCCGAGCTGGCGCGCACAACGCGCGACGAGCCGGATTATGATAAACTGATGGCGTTCAGGCTGGATCTTCTTAACAAAAACAATCTAAAGCTTGCCGACATACAACGGGTTGTCGGCGGCATGAGCCCCTTGCCCGGCGCGGCGGCGTTTGCCGATTCGATGAGGGCCAAGGCGCAGCTGGTGGTTCTTTCCGACACGTTTGAGCAATTCGCACGGCCCTTGATGGAAAAGCTCAAGTTTCCCACCCTGTTCTGCAATACGCTCGAAGTGGCCCCCGACGGGAGGATTGCCGGCTGGAAGCTCCGCCAGAGGGATGGCAAAAGGTGCGCGGTGGAGGCGTTCAAGGGCTGCAACATCGAGGTCTTTGCGGCCGGCGACTCGTTTAACGACCTGGCGATGATTAAAGCCGCCGACTCGGGGTGCCTTTTTCGCGCGCCGCAGGCGATACGGCAAATGCACGGCGACATTCCCTGCGTGGATTCTTTTGACGAGTTTGAGGCGCGGATTGATGCGTTTTTGCATGATTGACGAAGGCTCAGGCGGGCGCCGCGTACGCCCACTAGAACAAGCCGACGGAATGTGCTAGGCTTGGCCATTACAACACAACGAGGAGAATCGTAATGATAAAAGATGAGTTAATATCCCGCAGTCCGGTGCGGGTTTTCGAGAAGTCAATCACCGGCGGCTTGCAAGCTGGTGAAATTGGTTTGATTGCTTCGGCTGCCGGCATTGGAAAGACGTCGATTCTTGTTCAGATTGCGCTGGATAAGTTGCTGCAAGGAAAAAAGATAATTCATATTTCATTTACGCAAGAGCATGATTATGTCGTTGCCTGGTATCAGGACATTTTCGACCAGATTATCAAGGCGAAAAACGTGGAAAACGAGCGTGAGCTCAAAGAGGACGTCAACCGCAACAGGATGCTCCTGAATTTTAACCAAAAGGGCGTAAACACGGATGTCATCCGCAAGAGCCTTAAAGCAATCATCGTCGACGGCGGCTACAAGACCGACGCGCTCATCATCGACGGTTTTAACTTTTCGATTGCAAAGCGCGAACGCCTTGCCACCCTGCGGGAATTTTCAAAGGAACTGGGGCTGTCCGTCTGGTACAGCTGTTCGGTAAAGGACGGCGATTACGACGACAAAAAAGTCCCCAACGTGATTAAAGACTTTGAGGATTGCATTGACGTTGTTATCGACCTTGAGCCGAAAGCCGACCACGTGGGGCTCTCCGTTGTAAAAGATCACGGCAAAAGCGTTACCAAGAACGAGCCTTTGCGTCTTGACCCAAAGACCCTTATGATGCTTGAATAGAAACATCGGGCCGCCTCGCGGTCCCCCGCCAAGGTGGCTCAGTTGGTAGAGCGGCGCACTCGTAATGCGCAGGTCCGCGGTTCGATTCCGCGCCTTGGCTTAGGCAGTTCCTTATCCCCGCGACGGAGCATGATGATTTGTCCAGAGCGAACAGCTCCTCGGACGCAAAGCCTCTTTCCCAGACTGGGCGTCGTAGGCCGCAGAACCCGCTTAGGGCGGCCGACAATCAATTTTCATTTTTTAGGGGCTCATTGTGAGTCTGGTAAAAGAATCGCCGACTAATGCCGATAATAGGGGGGTAATGGGGGAGTTATTATGACGCGAATGTTTGTTTTGGTTTTTTGTGTGGCTTTTGCGGGGGGGGTGTGCTTTTCGCAGGAGCTGGGGGATTTTAGGTTTGAGGCTGTGCGCGTGGATGGGCGCGAGGGCTGGAAGATTTCCGGCTATGCGGGGAACGCGAAGAGCATTGTGCTTCCGTCGGTGTTTCGTGGGGGGCCCGTGTTGGAGATTGGCGCTCAGGCGTTCTTTTTCAAGGGGCTTTCGGATGTGCTGATTCCCGAGGGGATTGTCGTCATTGGGCGGCAGGCTTTTTTTGGCAATAAGCTGCGCGATGTGTTCTTGCCGAAGAGCGTTGCGACGATTGACCGATATGCGTTTGACGCAAACTTGTCGATTAGCGTCTACCGGGGCTACGATGAGCATACGGGGCTTGATAAGCTGCCGCTTATTCGGCCGTTCCGCGGGGCAACGCCGACGACGGTGCATACGATTCCGCCGAGGGAGTCGGCGTCGAGGGTTGAGGATGCGATTCTGCTGAAAGACGCTGCCCAGTTTGCGCCGGCGGTGAGCGCTGAGGATAGGGTGGTGTCGGAGGCGGTGCGGATGCGGCTGGAGATGGAGGCTGCAGCGCGGCGTCAGGCTGCGGCTCCTGCCCCGTTTGCTCTGCCGAGTGAGAGGGATTCTGCCGGGCTGGGGCTGGCTGGGCCATCGGCTGAGCTGGCTGGGCCGTTGGCTGGGCTGGCTGGGCCGTTGGGGCTGGCTGCTGCCGGGACGGCTAGACCGTCGGGGTCGTCAGCGGCGGCCGCTGGCTCGGCTGCGGCGGGCTCGGCGGCGCCGACTGGCTCGGCCACGCCGACGGCGCGGGGGGTGGAGGGGGCGACGGGTTCCTATTATCTGGAGAATCTGGGGAGTGGCGCGGCGTCGATTAGTTCCTACCGGCCGTTCTATCGGGATGCGGTTATTCCGGCGACGGTGGGGGCTTTTACGATTAAAAGGGTTGGCGCGGGGGCGTTTGCTTGGCAGAAGCTGAATTCGGTGATTATTGCCTGGGGCGTGGAACACATTGGGGACGCGGCTTTTAGCGGCAATCAGTTTACGGGCATCACGATACCGGAATCGGTGCGGTACATTGGCAATCAGGCTTTTAGCGGCAATCAGCTTAAAACGATTTCCATTGGCTCAGGCGTTGTGGTCAAGGACGACAGTTTCCTTAATCGGTTTAGCGAGTTTTACAATCTGAACGGCAAGCAGGGGGGCACCTACATCCTGGAGGGACTGTCGTGGGAGTATTTCGGCGAGGATGGGCAGCGTTCGATTTTGAGGGACTATATCCAGCCGGAGGAACTTAGGGCGATGCAGAATCAAGACTGGTAGCGGCGGCGGTGGCGCTTCCGATATTGGCGCTTGCGTCTTTTGAAAGGGGCAGGGGGAGCGGCCACCTTGTCCGTTGCGTCTCTCTGGTCCACGCCTTGCGTGAACGCGGTCGCGCTGCGTTTCTCTTCCTGCCGGCGGGGGGGAGGGGCGCGGACGAGGCGTGTGTTGTTGCCGGCGCCGGCCTGGGCGGATATGTCGTCGAAGAAGGCGAACTTGAGGCAAAGCAATGGGGCTTGATCGTCTGCGACCGCTTCAAGACTCCGGCGGATGAGTTTGCCCGCTTTGCCGCGCTTGCGCCGGTTCTGGGCATTGACGAGGGGGGGCGATACCGGAGCGGCTTTGACTTTTTGCTTGATCTGCTGCCGGCTCTTCCGGGCCGGCCGGAGCCGAATGCCTTGGCGCCGCATCTGTTGGATCTGCCTAAAAACAGGAAGCCTGTTCCGTTTGCCGTTCCCGCCTTAGGACAGGCGGTGAAGATTCTTATCAGCTTTGGCGCGGAGGGGGGCGGAGAGCTCTCTTCCCGCGCGCTGCGTCTGTGCGGGGGCTTAGGCGGCGCGCGGATTACTCTCGTGGAGGGGGCGTTAAGCGAGGGGGAGGCGGGGGCCGACTCCGCCGGCGGCCCGCCAGTCCAGGCGCTAAGGTCGGCGCCGAACTTGAAGGAAACGCTTGCGGGCTACGATCTTGTCGTTACCCATTTTGGCTTGACGGCTTTTGAAAGCCTCTGCGCCGGAACGCCGGTGATGCTTCTGTCGCCGACGAGGTATCACGCAAAGCTGGCGCGGGCGGCGCGTCTGTTCACCGTGCGGTCGTGGCCTTTTCGGCGTGGCCTGGACGGGATGGCCCTGACCGCGATAGCCGCGCGCTCTGCGGAGGCGGCGCGGCGTTACGCTCTGGGGGGGGCGCAGACGGCGACCGTGGCCGACTGGATGGCGGCTCTGGAGCCGAAGCGCTTCCCGTCGTGCCCGGTGTGCGCCGCTCCTCCCCCTTTCCCCTTCGCGCGCTTTCCCGAAAAGTCCTACCGTCGATGCCCGCGCTGCAAGACGATCTCCATGGCCCACGCGAGGGGCGGAGGGGCAGCCTATACCGACGAATACTTCTTTGAGTCCTACAAGAGGCAGTATGGGAAGACGTATCTGGAGGACTTTCCGAACTTGACGGCTCTGGCGCGGCGGCGTTTGCGGCGCATCAAAAGGATTGCGGCGTCAGGCGCGGGCGCGCCGTCCCCGGCCCTGCTTGACGTAGGCTGCGCCTACGGTGCGTTTCTTGCCGCCGCACAGTCTGAGGGGTTTCGCTGCGAGGGGCTGGACCCCTGCGCCGGCGCGGTGGAGTATGTGCGCGACGCATTTGGCATTCCCGCGCGCCAAGCTTATTTCCCCGACGAAGGGCTGCGCGGCCAAGAGGGGACGTTTGACGTGGTTACCCTGTGGTATGTCATCGAGCACCTCCAAGACCCGGCGGCGGCAATCGGCCAGGCGCGCGCATTGCTCAAACCCGGCGGCGTCTTTGCCTTTTCCACGCCGTCCGCGTCGGGCGCGTCGGGCCGCTTCGCAAGCAAGCGCTTTTTGCGGGACAGCCCCGCCGACCACTGGACGATATGGGATCCCCGCGCCGTAAAGAAGATCCTGCGCGACGCGGGCTTCGCCGCCGTCCGCGTCGTCGGCAGCGGGCACCACCCCGAACGCCTCCCCCTCGTCGGAAGGTATGCGACGGCAAAAAACCCCCTGCTGTACAAGCTCTGCATGACGCTCAGCCGCGCGTTTAAGCTGGGCGACACCTTCGAAGCCTACGCCGTAAAAAGCTCTACCACCCCCGTCGGCGCGCACCAGCCGTGAGAGAGGCCGCTTCCCCGCGCGTCGTCGCCCAGAGCCCCGACTACCTCGTGCTGTACAAGCCTCACGATATGCACACGGCGCCGCTGTGCGCCGGAGGGGGCGGAGCCCTGCTCGACTGGGCCGCGGAGCGCTTCCCTGAGCTTGCGACGATGCGCGGCCTCAAGGCTTTTGAGGGCGGCCTCCTCCACCGCCTGGATTTTGGGACGGCGGGGCTCGTCCTTGCCGCGCGCAACGAGGCCTCCTTCGAGAAACTCCTCTCTCAGCAGCGCGGCGGCCTCTTCATCAAAGAATACGACGCGCTGGCCTCGAAAAGCGACCGCCTCCTTTCAGGCTTCCCGCCCGACGGCTTCAGCCTTCCGCGCGGCGCGTTGGAAAGCCCGCCGTTCACCGTGAGTTCCGGCTTTCGCGCCTACGGCCCGGGCAGGAAATCCGTCCGCCCCATCCTTCACGGCAAACCCGCATACCAGACTGAGGTTCTTTCGCTCGAGCCCGCCGCCGTCGGCTCAGGCGTCGTACAATTCCGCGTCAGGCTTGCACGGGGGTTCCGCCACCAGGTCCGCTGCCACCTGTCCTGGCTCGGCTTTCCCATTCTGAACGACGCGCTCTACGGCGGCTCAGGCGGCGACGCCCCGCTTGCCCTCAAAGCGTCCTTCCTGCGATTCGCCGACCCCGCCTCGGGAGAGCGCCGAGAGTACCGTCTGTAGGGACCGCTGATTGCCTCCTACGCGGCACGGTTGCCTGCCTTTGCCTGTCGTTTTTCGCCCAGCCCC
>JAITNO010000173.1 GCA_031290405.1 Spirochaetaceae bacterium | reverse complement strand
GCTACGGCCCCGGACTTCAGGGCTACGGCCCCGGACTTCAGGGCTACGGCCCCGGACTTCAGGGCTACGGCCCCGGACTTCAGGGCTACGGCCCCGGACTTCAGGGCTACGGCCCCGGCCTGCGGGCTATAGCCCCCCGCCGTGCCGTGCCGGACACCCGCCGCAGCCCCCCAAGCAGGGCGCAGGGGCGGGCGCCCCCCTCCTCCTTTCTAAAAAATATGCTACCATGCGGCATGATTAACGATGAACGCTTGATTTTAATTGGGTCGTCCGGCCGGAACTCCGGCAAAACGACGCTGGCGGTTGAGCTTGTCCGCCGCCTAAAAACGAAGGCGCCGGTATTTGGCTTGAAGGTTACGTCCATTGAAGAGCTGGGCGCGGCGTGTCCCCGAGGCGGAGACGGCTGCGGCGCCTGCGCCCTGAACACGCCCTTCGTCGTCTGCGAAGAGCGCCAGGCCGGCGGCGACAAGGATACCGCGCGGCTGCTCGCCTCCGGCGCGCGGAGGGTGTTTTGGCTGCGCTCGCTGCGCTCGGCGCTGCCGGAGGGGTTTAACGCCTTCAAAAGGGAGCTGGCCGGCGCCTTCGACGGCGAACGCGACGGCGCCCCGCCGGTCGTGGTCTGCGAATCGAACAGCCTGCGCCACGCGGTGAAGCCCGCCCTGTTCGTCATGCTGAGGAACGATTCCGGCGAGATGAAGCGCTCGGCGCAAAGCGTCGCGGGTTATGCCGACATGACGATTGAAGCTCCCTTTCGGGATGCCGACGTTGAGCGTGTGCTGCGCGCGCTGCCCCTACAACTTTAACGAGGCGATATACGCGTCGTAGTCTTTGCGCGCGCTCTCCGCTAAACGGCGCGCCTCCTGGATGGCGAGCGTCGAGGCGTCGATGTCCCCGTCCAGGCTGGTCAGCTGGGCGAGGTAGCGCTCTCCTTCGGGGCTTTGGCGGCCTACGGCTTCGAGGTTCGCCCTCATCCGCCCCTGTTCGGAAATCTGAAACTGCCGAAGCTCCTCCCGCTCGCCTGAGCGTTTTTGCGCGTCGTCCGCGGCGAGCTTTAAGCGATGGGCTTCGGCAAAAGCCGCGCGGACGGTTTGCGGCATCTCTTCGCTGCTGGAATACGCGAGGAGCGTTTCCGTGTGCAGGTTCCCCAGCGCGGTTTTTTCCAGCATGGCCCGCTCTTCCAACACGTCGAGGGTGAATATTTCGTTGCCCCGTATGTCGACCTCGAAGCGGTAGAGGCGGTCGGTCTGTTCGCTGAACGAGGCAGGCTGGGTGAGCGCGGCGTCGGGTGTTTTCGGGTGTTCAATGATGAGTTTTTTAGGCTTGCCGGACGCGTTGCGGATGGTGTACGTCTTGTCCCAGACGAACTTCCGCTGGACGCTAAGGAGCCCGCCTGCGATCTGGACGGAGGCGACGAGCCGCGTCGTCGAAGGGGCGACGCTCCCTGACATGGAGAGGTCTTCGCCATAGGAGATGAGGCGTTTTTCGTTTTCGTTGAAGAAGTCGAGGAGGGCGTCCCCCGCGTAGGTTCCGCCGTCGAACACGGTGATGGCGCCGGCGGGCAGCTTTATCCCGCTTGAATTGGTAAGCTCCGCACTCACGGCGGGGTGGATCGCGCCGGCGGCGGCGGCCCTTTCGCCGGAAAAGACGAACACCGGGCGCGCCTTTATCGCGCCTTCAAAGATGGGGAGCATCGCGCTCTGCCGGCGGCCAAGCGTAACCGGCTTTTTCAGCGTGAACTCGAATTGCTCGCCCTGTGCCTGCGCCTGCGCTCCTCCGCCGGCCCCGCCTGCAACGCTTGCCTGGGGCGACGGCGCCGCTCGTGGCGCGACCAGGGACTTGGCGCTCATAAAAGCATTGCGCGTCTGCGACTCCGCCGCCACGTCGGCGGCCCCGTCGAAGGCGTTCGCCGCCCCGTAGCCGGACGCGTGGTTCTGGGCGTCGGCAAAGCCCGCGCCGGAGAGCGGCAGCATGGGGCGGGGCAAGTAGGCCGGCGGATACAGCGGCTGGACGAACGACACGGGCTTGCCGGAGACGAGGGACAGCTCGATGTCCGTCCAATCGGCGTCGCTGTCGTTGTCGACGATCGCCCACGCCTGCAAGAGCGGGCTGGGGCGGCTCAAGTCGAGCCGGTAGGAGACCTTCCACACGGGGGCGGGGATCACATAGCTGACGCGCACCTCGCGCTTTCGTTTTCCCGGAAGCTCGATGTCCAGGCTGCGGGTCCGCTGTCTTCGGGCGCCTGAGATGAGGTCGAGCGCGCGGGTTACGTCGGCGTTAATCGCGCCGTCGGTAAAGGCGAAGCTCGCAACGTCGTTCATGTTGACAAGCCGCACGCCCCGCGCGGAAGAAAGCGAGAGGAGCGTCTGCGGGGGCGCGCTCGGCGCGCCGGGGAAAGCCCTCCTGAGCTCTTCGACGGCGACGATGCGCCCGCGCACCTGTTCCACCGCGCCGCCTGGCCCCGCCACGGCGACCTCAAGCTCCGCCCCTTGCAGGTTCTTGAGCATATCGACGAGGCCGGCGCCATCGGTAAAGTCGATCCTCAGATCCTTCAACGCGCGGTAGAGCGTGGTCTCGGAAAGATAGCCGACCGACGGGACGCCTGAGTCGGCGTCGTTCACCACCAGCGATTTGAGCGCGTCGTTAATCGCGCCGCCGGCAAAGGGGAACGTTATGCGGACATTGCCGTTGACGGTTCCGCTGTGCTCGAAATAAGCGACGCCGGACGAAAAGACGCTGGCCTTCTTAAGCGGCAGCCGCGCGTCCTTCCCCGCCTCCGATTCCGTTTGCCCCCACGCGAGGGACGCGCCCATAACACCTACAAGCGCCGTCAGCGCAATGATCTTTTGCATAAAAACATC